>CANMAT010000794.1 GCA_947494865.1 Deltaproteobacteria bacterium | reverse complement strand
GGTGATCCCCGCGACGGGTCTGCGCCGCGGGTGCGCGTGCGACGCCTCCACGGCCGCATCGGGCGCGCCCGCGCTCGGAGCGCTCTCACTCGTCGCGGGAGCGCTCGTGCGGAGGCGTCGCGCGCGACGCTGAGCGAGGGGAAATCCGCGACGGGCGGGACGGGGCGCGCTACAGACCCGCGCGGAGCATCACCGACACGTCGACGCGCCCGTCGAGGGGCCAGTAGTCGGTGGCCACGTCGAGGCCGCCGAAGAGCCACGCGAGGGTGAGCTGCCCGCGCACGCCCGCGCGTCGATCGGGCGCCACGCCGGTGGGAACGCCCACCCACGGGATCACCGCCGCGGGCTTCCACAGGTCGCGCCAGGAGTTGACGCGCCACAGCCCGAAGCCCACGCCCACCGCGGGCGTGAGCACCACGTTGCCCGCGGCGTCGGCCTCGATCGACGCCGACACCAGCACGCGCCGCCCGAGGCCAAACTCGTATCCGAGGCGGGCGCGCGGCCCTTGTCCGGTCGTCGCGCCCAGCGCGACGGCCACGCCGCCGGGGCGCACGAAGCCCGAGAGCGTTCGGTCGACGCTCATCGTTACGCTCAGCGCCTCGGGCACCTCTTCGACCTGCATGCACGTCATGCCCGCGTCGTGCGGGTGGCAGAGCCCGTGCTGCTCCCAGCCCGACGTGGGCGCCCAGCCGCGAGGCACGCGGGTCACCACGTTGGCGCTCCCCACGGCGGCCCACGCGGGATCACTGCCCCCGCGGCACGCGCCGGCGCGCACGTAGTTGATCGACACGCGCTGCACCTCTTCGAGGCGCTCGGCGAGCAGCGGGTGCAGCACCTCGAGCGTCGAGCGAGGGCGCATGAAGATCCACCCGCGGCTGCGCTCCACGGGGCGCGCCTGACGCCCGCGCATCTCGACCACCACCGACTCGCCGGGCGCGACGACGAGCGCGTCGGTCAGCGCCGCGCCGCGCGCGCTGAGCGCGCCGCCCGCGGGCGCCGGGAGCGTCACCGACACGGGCTCGGGCGTGGGGTTGCGCACCGTGTACCGCGCGACGACGGCGCACTCGGCGCTGTCGGCGCGGGTGCGACCGCAGTCGATCGCGACCGACTCGTGCTCGACGCGCAGGGCGGTAGGGGCCGCGGGGCAGGGGGCCGCGAACGACAGGTACGCGTCGTACGACCACGCGCCCGCGGCGCTGGGCGCGAGGAGCGCGATCGACGCGGCGGTGCGCGAGGCGAGGCGAGCGCGGCGGATCATGGTCGGTGCGCCATCGTACGCGCATCACCGCCGCGCGAAGGGGGCTAAGCTCCCGCCGCGATGCCCGCCGCCCTCGAAGCGCCTCCCGTGTCGTTCGCGAGCCCCCGCGTGGGCGTGCGCCCCTACGGCGTCGCGCGGCTCCTCTCGCGCGCCACGCTCGCGTCGCTCATCGCGGGCTGCGCCGTCTCGCTCGCGCTGGTGATCGCGTACCCCGTGGCGGCCACGATGCCCGCGTGGGTGAGCATCGCCATCGGGCTCGTGTACCTCGCGTCGATGGGGCTCGCCGTCGGCGCCGTCGGCGCGCACGCCCTCTGCTGGCTCGCGCCGCTGACGCGCGGCACGCTCGCGATCGACGCGCGCGGCGCCACGCTCTACCGCGCGTGGGGGTCGCGCTTTGTGCCCCGCGAGAAGATCGCGGCGGGCTGGGCCCTGCGCGACGGCGCGGGCGTGCGCATCGAGCTCCAGCTGCGCGGCGGCGACGTGCTCTCGGCCGCCGTCGCGTCACCGTACGAGGCCGTCGCGGCCCTCGACGCGGCGGGCGTCGACGCGGCGCGCCGCGCCCTCGACATGCAGCTCGGCGGCGCTGGGGTGCGCGTCGCCATCGCCCTGGCCTCGCTGGTGCCCGCCACCTGCGTCGCCTCGATGATCGCCGTCGCCGCCGAGGTGGCGCTGCACCTCGCGAGCGTCGTCACGGGCTTTCTCATCTTCACCCTCGTGGCCGTGAGCGTGCCCCTCGCGCTGCGCCTCTTCGCGCCGCCGCGCGTGGTGGTGGGCCGCGACGGGGTGTCGGTGCACGCGGGCCTGCGGCCGTGGTACCTCGCCTTCGATCAGATCGAGCGCGTGCACCTCCGGGGCCGCGAGGTGGTGCTCGTGACGCGCGACGGGCGCTCGCGCTCGATCAACGCCCTCGGCACCGGCGCTTCGCGCCGCGAGGCCCTCTACGAGCGCATCGTCGCGGGCGTCGCCGACGCCAACGGGCCCCGCGACCTCAGCGCGCGCCTCACCGCCCTCGACCGCAACGGGCGCACCGTCGAGGCGTGGCGCGAGGCCCTCGCGGCGCTCGTCCGCTCCCGCGACGACTACCGCAGCGCCGTGCTCACCCGCGACGAGATCTGCGCCGCGCTCGATGACCCGCACGCCGCCCCCGAGCGCCGCATCGGCGCCGCCTTCGCGCTCGCCGCGGCCGACCGGGCCGACGCGGGCGCCCGCGTCCGCGTGGTGGTCGACACGGTGGCTCACGCGCCGGTGCGCGTCGCGCTCGCGCGCGCGGCCGAGGGCGAGCTCGACGACGCCGCGCTCACCGCGGCGGCAGACGCGCAGGCGCGCGGCTGAGGGGAATCAGAACACCGCGGTGCGCCCGCCGGGGTCGTCGGGGGGCTGCTGCGTCGGCGGCGGGCTCTGCGGCTGTGAACCGAAGATGGGGAGCGGGATGTTCGTGCCCGGGATCACGATGCGCATGTCATCGTCGGGCGGCGTCTGCACCACCTGGCCGCCGTCGCGGCGCGGACGCGGGGTGTGGGCGCGCGGGGCCTCGGGCGGTGCCGCGGGGGCGACGGCGGGGTTGAGCGGCACCACGGGCTCCGGCGGGTGATCGAGCGTCGGGTCGCGGGGCGCGGGGCGCGGAGCGGCGCGGGGGGCGGGGCGCGGCGTCGCACGCGGGGCTGGGGCGGGGGCAGCGGCGTTGCGCTGGGCCTCGAGCTCGCGCTGCGCGGCGGCGAGCTCGTCGCGCAGGGTGGCGTCTT
>CANMAT010000793.1 GCA_947494865.1 Deltaproteobacteria bacterium | reverse complement strand
CGCCGGTGGGGGGGTGGTCGATCCCGTCGACGTGTTGCTCGACGAGGAGCCGCAGCCGATGGCAAGGGACACGAGCCAGGCAGCCAGATAACGAAGGGTCGTCGTTCGCATGGCGGCGGACCCTAACACTACTCAACTCCCCGCGCGACGGTCACGCGCTGCGGTAACCGTGACGGGTGAGGGGGCGTAGCGCGCGGCGAGATGTCGTTCGCATCGATCATCGCTCCTTTGTGGATCGAGCAAGACATCGCGCGGTATGAGTGCCCTTCATTCAAGGGGCGATCGCGTGGAGAGGTTGTGAGTTCGAGAGCCGACGACGAGCGACCAGAGCCAGGCCGCGCGAAGCTCGACGTGAGCGCGCGCTCGGCCGCGCTCGACGCGCGCATGGAGGCGGTGCTCTCGGGCGATGCGCGGGCCTTCGAGGGGCTGTACCGGGCGCTCGCGCCGCGCGTCCGGGGCTTTCTACGAGGACTCTGCGGCGACGAGCGCACGGCGGAAGACCTCACGCAGACGACGTTCTTGAAGATCCACCGGGCGCGGAGCACCTATCAGCGCGGCGCCCCCGTTGAGCCGTGGGTGTTCGCCATCGCGCGGCGCACGTGGCTCGACCACCGTCGCTCGCGCCGACGCCACCCCGAGGACCTCAGCGCCGACGGCGTCGTGCCCGAGCCCGCCTCACGCGATGAGGCTGCGGAGGGCTTCGATCGCCTCGATCCCGCGGTCGCCGACGCGCTGCAGGCGGGGCTCGCGGCGCTCCCCGAGGCGCAGCGCGAGGCCGTGCTCTTGCTCAAGGCGGAGGGGTTATCCGTCGCCGACGCGGCGCAGATCGTGGGCGTCACGCCGGGCGCGTTGAAGGTGCGCGCGCATCGCGGCTACGAGGCGCTTCGCAAGGCGATCGGGCTCCGGAGGCAAACGTGAGCGACTGTGATGCGGTGGCTGACGCCCTCTGCGAGGGGGAGTCCCTCGACGCGGCGTTGCGCGCACACGCGGTCGACTGTGCCCGTTGCAGGGCGCTCTCGACCGCCGACGACGCGCTCGGTGCAATGCTCAACGCCGACGTCGCCGATGGGGGGGCCATGCCCGACGCGCTGCGCTCGGTGATCGCGTCGGAGCGGTCGCACGTCGCGCCCTTCTCTACGTGGCGTCGCGCCGCGGTGCCGCTCGCGGTCGCGGTCGCCCTCGCGGCTGCGGGACTGGCGTTTGCGCCGCGCGCCGACCTGCACCATCGACCGCGCGCGGCCTTCGCCGCGAGCGCCGTTGTACTCGCTGCGCTCGTCGCGTCGGGGATCGTCGCGTCGCTGCGCCGCGGTAGGCGCGGCCTCGGAGTGCGCCTCGGTGCGCGGGTGTTGTATGTGGTCGGCGCGCTCGCGATGGCGGAGGGCGCCGTCGCGCAGGTGTCGCGCGCGGTCGAGGGCTCGGTTGTGCTGGCGCCCGGAGACGTGGCCAGGGGCCTCGCGCACTGCGCGTCGATCGGATCGGCGCTCGCCCTGGTTGTGGGTGTTGCGCTGTTCGGCGTCGCGCGCCGCACCGCGATCACCGCGCCCTCGGCCACAGGGGCCGTCGCGGGAGCCGCCGCGGGCCTCGCGGGGACGCTCACGCTCCACCTGATCTGCCCCATCGCGAGCCTCGAGCACGCCATGATCGGGCACGCGTCTCCGGTGCTCGCAGGTGTGGTCGCGGGGGCGCTCCTGGGGCGTCGGGTGCTCTCGATCTGATCGCGGTGAACCGTCGCCGCGCGGGGGGTGTACAACCGACCGTCATGTCACGTCGAAGCGGGCTCTCGATGGTCGCATCGCTCTCCCTCGCGCTCGTTGCGTGCGCCAGGTCCGATCCGTGGTCGGCCTGCCGGGGCATCGGGCCCGCCGGGTTTAGGGCCGAGCCTCCCGCGTGCGAGGGCGCCGCGTGCCGCGCGTGCTCCGCGGCGCTCGGGCGGGCGTGGAGCGAGCGCGCCGACCCGACGCAGCGCAACGCGCTTCGGGCGCGCTTCATGGGCGTGGCCGCCGACGCGCGCGAGGCCTTCGTGATCCGAGCGAGCCCCGACGCGCCGTACCCCTACGAGCATTGCACGGCGTCGTTGGCGCGGGGCGCGACGTGCGCTGCGTGGTCACCCTATTGCGTCGACGTGGTCGCGCGGGGTCTGCGCGCCGGCGACACCTCGCTCGCGGAGAGGGCGCAGTACGACCTGGCGGTGTCACGCGCGTGCCCCGCCACGAGAGCGGCGCTGGCGACCGCCCTCACGGCGCGGTGCGAGGGCGTGGCGGAGCGGGCCGCGTGCGACGGTCCGGCGTGCGTGTCATGCATGGCGGGGCACCTCGCGGCGATGTCGGTGCTCGCGCCCGCGGCCGATCACGACGACGGCGCGCGTGCGATGCGCGCCGTCGTCGAGGCGACGCCCGAGCCCGTGGCCCGCGCGATTACGGAGGTGCTCGGAGCGCCCGACGCGCCCGCCGACCTCGAGACCGTCGTGGTGCAGCGCTCGCTGCGGGCGTACTGCTTCGCGCTGGTGGCGCGCAGCGCGTCGCCGCCTCCCTACGCGTGCAGCGCGGTGATGTCGCGCTTTCTCTCGCACGACGAGTACCAAGACTCCCCCCTCGCGTGGGCCTCTCTCGCGCGAGCGCGCCCCGCGGTGCGAGGCGCCGTGCTCGATGCGCTGCTCGTCGAGGTGGTGCGGGGCGCGTCGGTCGCCGCGAGCCTTTCGGCGCAGCTCCGCGGCCTGCCGCGCGAGGGCACGCACGAGGCGGTCGCGCGCGCAATGCGCCTCCCCGTTACCACCGACGGGGCGTACATCGCGCTCCGTGAGATGCTCGTGCGCGGAGGTGTGACCGGCGCGGCGCTCCCGCCTGTGAACCTTCCTTCCCGCGCGGTGTCTCCCGCGCGCGTTGCGCCCGCCGTGCCTGAACCGCGCTCTCCCGCGAACGTCGGCGGGATGCGTGCGCCGCGGTCGATTCCCGCGCGGGAGGGCTGAATCGCGGCTCGCTGGAGATGTGGCACGACGGCTGCT
>CANMAT010000792.1 GCA_947494865.1 Deltaproteobacteria bacterium | reverse complement strand
TGACCCGCGGCGCCGACGGCGCGTGGACGCTCACCACGCGCATCGACCCGCCCGGTCGGCACCAGTACAAGCTCATCATCAACGGCACCCGCTGGATCGCCGACCCCGGCAACCCCATGCGCGTGAGCGACGGCCAGGGCGGCGAGAACAGCGTGCTCGACGTGTGCGGCGGCCCCGCGCCCACCACCTGCGGCGACCTCACGGCCTTCGACTGGCGCGACACGGTGATGTACTTCGCCATGACCGATCGCTTCTATGACAGCGACGGCCAGCGCATGATCGTGCCCGACGCCTCCGACGGCGACGCCACGCGCGGCGCGAGCGGCCAGTACGTGGGCGGCGACCTCGCGGGCCTGCGCATGCGCGTGCCCTACCTCGCGGGCCTCGGCGTCACGGCCCTGTGGATCTCGGCGCCCTACAAATCGCGCGACACGGCCGGCGCGGCCATCGACCCGCGCGCCGACCCGCACCGCTACTCGTCGTACCACGGGTACTGGCCCTCGCCCGACAACGTGGTGTTCACCGACCCGCGCACCCCGTCGCCCGCCCCGCGCGTCGAGCCGCGCATCGGCACCGCGGCCGACCTGCGCGCGCTCGTCGCGGCCGCGCACGGGGCCACCGCGCCGGGGGGCCACGGCATGCGCGTGCTCTTCGACTACGTGATGAAGCACGTCGACGTGGAGAGCGGGCTCTACCGCGCGCACAACGACTGGTTCGTGCGCGACGCGGGGGGGCGCTTCCGCCTCTGCGCCGACGGCGACGTGTGGAACGACGCGTACTGGGGCACGCGCTGCGCCTTCACGAGCTACCTCCCGTCGTTTGATTACACCAACGACGCGGCGCGCGCGTGGTCGGTCAACGACGCCGTCTGGTGGGCGCGCGAGTACGGCATCGACGGCCTGCGCCTCGACGCCATCAAGCACGTCTCCCGCGCGTGGCTCACCGACCTGCGCGCGCGCCTCACGCGCGACGTGACTCCCCCTTTGGGCTCGCGCTTCTACCTCGTGGGCGAGACCTTCGACTACGACGGCCGCGAGGTGCTGCGCTCCTTCGTCGACCCCAACACCGCGCTCGACGGGCAGTTCGATTTCCCCTTCAAGGCGCGGCTGTGCGAGGCCCTCTTCACCCCCGGCGGCCGCCTCGACGGCTTCGCCGGCTGGATGCAGACGAACGACACCTTCTACGGCGAGCGGTCGCTCATGAGCACCTTCATCGGCAACCATGACATCCCGCGCGCCATCCACTTCGCGAGCCGACAGATCACCGACTGCCGCCAGGGTTCGAACACCAGCAACGGCTGGTCGATGGACTACCGCCAGCCCGCCGACGCCGCCCCCTACGAGCGCCTCGGCCTCGCCTTCGCCGTGATGCTCACCAACCCCGGCGTGCCGCTGATCTACTACGGCGACGAGATCGGCCTCGCGGGCGGCGGCGACCCCGACAACCGACGCGCCATGCCCTGGTCTGACAGCGCGCTCAACCCCGCGCAGATCGCGCTGCGCGCCCGCGTGTCGACGCTCGCGCGCATCCGCGCGGAGAACCCCGTGGTGGCCCGCGGCGCGCGCACGACGCTCTCGTCGTCGCAAGACACCTGGGTGTACCGCATGAGCGGCTGCACGGGCGGCCGCGACGTGATCGTGGCCATCAACCGCGCCGACGACGGGCGCACGGTCTCGATGCCCGCGGGCATGTACACCGACCTCATGGCCGCCGGCGGCGCCACCGTGATGGGCGGCAGCGTGATGGTGCCCGCGCGCACCGCCCGCGTCTGGCGCGCGCAGTAGCCCTTACGGGGCGAGGGCCTCGTCGACCGCGGCGAGCACGTCGGGCACCTCGCGCGGGTGGTTGGGCCAGTGCGGCGCGAAGCGCAGCACGCCGTCGGGCACCGAGGTGACCACACCCCGCTCGCCGAGCGTGCGCTGGAGCATCGGCGCGGTGCGCGCGCAGCCTGCGGGCGGGCGCACCCCGAGGATGCACGAGCTGCTCGCCTCGCCCTCCGCGCGCAGGCTCTCGAAGCCCCGCGCGACGAGGCCCGCCTCGAGCGCGTCGAGGTAGCCGTTGGCGTGCGCGTAGATGCGCGCGACGCCGAGCGAGAGGAGGGCGCCCACGGAGGCCTCGAGCGCGTAGCAGCCGAGGGTGTTGGGCGTGCCGGCCTCGACGAAGTCGGCGCGCTGGCGCACCGGGCGGTCGTAGCGCAGGTGCCCGGGGCCCTCGACGAGAAAGCGAAACGCGTCTTCGTGGCTGAGCCACCCCGCGACGTGCGGGCGCAGCGCCGGGGCGAGCTCGGGGCGCACGTAGAGCACGCCGCACCCCTCGGTGCCCATGAGCCATTTGTGCGAGCCGCTCGTGAGGTAGTCGACGCCGTCGAGGGTGACGTCGAGGGGCACCGCGCCGAGGCCCTGAATGGCGTCGACGAAGACCTCGGCGCCGTGCGCGTGGGCGCGCGCCGCGATCTCGCGCAGGGGCATGCGCAGGCCCGTCTGAAACTGCACCTGGCTCAGCGCCACGAGGCGCACGCCCGACGAGAGCGCCCCGGTGAGCTCTTCGAACGCGCGCGTCGGGTCGGTGCGAAACCGGTCGGCGGGGAGCCACACGAGCTCGAGCGCGAAGAGCTCGGCCGCGCGCTGCCACGCCGTCACGTTGGCGGGAAACTCGCCCGTGAAGAGCAGCACGCGGTCGCCCTCGCGCCACGGGAGGCACAGGGCCACGTCGGTGACGCCCGCGCTGGTGTTGGGCACGAGGCCGACGCCGTTCACGTCGGCGCCGAGCAGCGCCGCGAGCGAGGCGCGGAGCCGCCCGCGCTGCTCGACGGTGGCGCCGAAGGCCAGCGCGCCGCGCGCCGCGTAGGCGCCGACGGCCTGCGTGACGGCGCGCTGCACGGCGAGCGACGGGGGCGAGATGGCCGCGTGGGCGAGGTACGCGCGGGCCGTGAGCGAGGGGAAGAGCGATCGGTCACCGAGCGACGGCGCCGCGAGGGGTGCTTCGTTCATGCGAGGGGTGAC
>CANMAT010000791.1 GCA_947494865.1 Deltaproteobacteria bacterium | reverse complement strand
CGTGGGCTCCATCATGAGCTCGACGCGCGCCGACCGCGGGATGCGCTCGAAGCCGTAGTACCGCTTCGCGATGCGCCCCACCGGCGGCGCCGCGCGGTCGAGCTCGAGGCCGTAGCGGCGCCCGAAGGGCGTCTCGTCGATCTCGGGCGTCTTCCACCCTACGATGCCGCCGCGGTCGCCCTTGCGAAACGCGAGCTGGGTGAAGAGCATGGCCGACAGGTCGAAGGCGGCGGCCTGCGTGGCGATGCCCACGAAGAGCCTCCCGCTGCGGTCGTTGCGCACGACGAGGGTGGCGCCGCGGTTCATCACGGGCTGCGCGGCCTCTTCGCGGCGGCCGAGAAACACCTCGGTGGCGGCCCCTACGCCGTCGCGGGGCAGAAACGGAAAGCGCTCGAGTACAGCCTGAAAGGTGCCCTGCTTGACGATCTCGTAGGACACCGCGAGGAGGTTGCCGAGGGCCTCGTGGTCGCGCGGGTTCACCTTGCCCATGGCCTCGGCGAGAAAGGCCGCGTAGGCCGACACGGCGCTGCCCGCGGTGGCGCGGTCGCCGAGCGTGCGTCGATCGAACCAGACGCCTGCCACCTCGACGCGCCCCTTCTCGCTCACGAGGAGCTCGAGCTCGAGGCCCGTCACGAGCTTCGAGCGGTACATGCGCCGCGCGAGGCCCTGGAGCTTGGGGTCCGGCGGGCCGTCGCCCTTGTCGACGCACTCGAAGGCGTGGGCGCGCGCAAACTCGGTGGCCTCGACCTCGGCGGGCGTGTGGTCGAGAAGGTGTCCCCGGGGGTCGGTGCTCATCGGCGCGGAGGGTCGTCGATCGCGCCCGTCGGCGTCAACGGTGCTCTTGCGTAGAGCCCTCCGTGCGCGCTGTCAGAAATTGGCCGCGGCGGCGCCCGCCCGAGTAGACACCCGCTCAGGAGGAACGACCATGACCGACATCAACAAGATCATCTCCAAGCTCCCCACCGGCTTCGTCGACGAAGCGGCCGGCATGGACGGCGACAAGCTCCGCGCCGAGATCATCAAGGCCGAGACCTCGCTGCGAGAGGTGGACATTGCCCAGAAGGCCGACGAGAAGCTCACGGGCGCCCGCGACATCGTGAAGGACATCGTCGGGGGCTACAACGACGCCAAGAAGGCCCAGCGCGCCAAGATCGCCTACACGCTGCACCTGCTCGAAGAGCGCGGCGAGCTCGGCACGGGCGACTTCTCGATCGACGCCGACGCCGAGGCCGACGCGGCCGTCACGGGCAACGGCCCCGGCCTCGCGCGCTCGTCGAAGAAGGCCGACACCTCGCGCGGCCGCAAGACCCGCGCCGCCTGATCGCCGCTCCCCTCCCCCTTCGGCCACGACGCTTCGCTTAAGCCTCTTCTTCTTCTCGCTTCTCTTCGCCCTTCGCACTCTTCGCCACGCTCTGCAGCCGCGCCAGAATCTCGGGCTTCGTGCGCACCGTGAAGCGCGCCCCGACGTCGTCGTACTCCTCGGAGAGCACGCGCGTGTCGCGGTGCACCTCGGCGATCGCGCCGCGCGAGCCGTACGGTACGAGGATGTCTCCCTCGACCATGCCCTCTTCGAAGAAGGCCAGAATCTCACCGCGCATGCGCGCCACGTCGTCGGGGTCTTTCGCGGAGATCACCAGCGCGTCGGGGTGCAGCCGCAGGGCCTCGGCGCGCCCCGCGTCGCTCATCTGATCGCGCTTGTTGAACACCAGCCGCGAGGGGATGTCGTCGGCCCCGATCTCGGCGATGACGGCGCGCGTCACCTGGAGCTGCTGGGCCCAGTCGGGGTCGGCGCCATCGACCACGTGCAGGAGGAGCGACGCCTCGCGCGCCTCGTCGAGCGTGGAGCGAAACGACGCCACGAGGTCGTGCGGGAGCTTCTTGATGAAGCCCACCGTGTCGCTCACGAGCACCCTCGGGTGGCTCTCGGGGTGCAGCGCGCGCACGGTCGTGTCGAGCGTCGCGAAGAGCTTGTCGGCGACGTACACCTCGCTCCCCGTGAGGGCGCGCATGAGCGACGACTTGCCCGCGTTGGTGTAGCCCACGAGGGCCACGCGAAACTGCTCCTGGCGTCGCGTGCGGCGCGTGCCCTGCTCCTTCGCGATGGCGTCGAGCTCCCTGCGGAGCTCCGCGATGCGGTCGCGGATCTTGCGTCGGTCGAGCTCCAGCGCGCTCTCGCCCGAGCCTTTACCACCCACGCCGCCGCGCACACGATCGCCGCCGCCGCCCGACTCGCGCAACCGCGGCGCCGTGTACCCGAGGCGCGCCACCTCGACCTGCAAACGCGCCTCGCGGCTGTGCGCGTGGCGGTGAAAGATCTCGAGAATCACCGACGTGCGGTCGAGCACCTCGGCCCCCGTGGCGCGCTCGAGGTTGCGCATCTGCGTGGGCGAGAGCTCGTGGTCGACGACCACCACCGAGGCGTCGCTCGCGGCCACGGGGCCGCCGTCGCTCGCGTCGTCGTCTTCGGCGATCACCGCGGGCTCGGCCTCGCCCTCGGCCTCGTCGCGCTTGCCCTTACGGGGCGGAACGGCCGACGGAACGATGCCCGTGCCGCCCGTGTAGCGCGCGAGGTCGAAGAGCTTGCCGTCGCCCACCACGGCCGCCGCGGCGAGGCTCGACCGGCGCTGCGTGACGGTGCCCACCACGTCGTAGCCCAGCGTCTGCACGAGGCGCCCGAGCTCGGCGAGCGACAGCCGCAGGTCTTGCTCCGTGGCCCCGGGGAGCTGCACGCCGACCAGCACTGCGCGGGGTCTCTTCTCGGTGTTGTTCTGCATACGAATCGCTGCGTATAGCGCGCGAGCGTCGAAAAATCACCGCGCCAATCGCGGGGCCGGGCGCGCCCGTGGGCGCCGACGCACCCATTCGCCGCGCGAGCCCGCCGCGACAACGGTGCTACCTTCGCCCGATGGTGCCATGAGCGACCCGGTGACCCCCGAGCCCACGCGCGTCTCGCGCATCTTTCCGACGGTGCGCCCACTGCAGCGCTACTTCGCGCAGCGGGCCG
>CANMAT010000790.1 GCA_947494865.1 Deltaproteobacteria bacterium | reverse complement strand
GTGCCGAGCAGGCCGACGAAGGGCGCGTTGTTGCCGATGGTTCCGAGGAAGGCGAGGCCGCGGTCGAGCTGCTGGCGCACGCGCGCGAGCGTGCCCAGCATCACGTGCTCGGCGGGGGCCGCGCCGCGCTCGAGGGCGTCGATGCCGCGCGAGGCGATGAGCGCCGCGGGGCTCTTCGACCCCGAGAGGAGCACGCGCGCCGCCTCGAGGTCGTTGGACTTGAGGGCCGTGTCGAGGCGCACCGCGAGCTTGTCGAGGTCGTCGTCGAGGGAGAGAAAGTACCGGTACCGTTCGATCATGACGGCGATCGAGGCGAGCGAGAGCCCGACGAGCACCCACATCACCCATTCGGCGCCGAGCATGGCGAACGAGGTGAAGGTCTTGATGAGCGAGAAGCTGTGCATGGTGACTCCGAGGCGGCAATGAGCGCCGCGGCGAGACCGTAGGGCGACCACCGCGCACGCCCCGTGGCGCGTCGGCGACAAGCGCGTGCCATCACCCCGCGCCCCGACGCGCACACCTGAGGAGCCGTTTTCAGCGCGACTTCTCGCGAACTCGCGGGAGAGCTCCCGTGACGCGACGGTGGCGCCGTCGCGCGGGCGTCACGCAGGGTCAACGCGGCCCGCGAGTGTGCGAGTATCCGCCGCCATGGCAGCGCCCCGCAGCAAGAGCCCCCCACTGCCGACCCCGACCTGGACCGGCGGTTGGGTGTCGAGCACCACGTACGCGTACGACCCCGAGCCCTATCGCCCCGACGTGGTGCTGTGGCTCCACCGCGGCAAGGTGCTCGCGAGCGCCGTCGTGCACCCCGAGGCGCGCGAGGCCGCCCTCGCCCGCTGCCTCCGCGAGGCCCTCGCGACGGCCAAGGCTCCGCCCTCCTCGGTGCGCGTGTGCGACGCCTCGGTGACCCCCATCGTGCGCGCCGCCCTGGGCGCCGCCGTGCCCGTGCGCGTCGTGGCGAAGAGCCCCGACCTCGAGGCCGCTGCGGAGCCGCTGCTCCCGCCCTACGACGAAGACCTCGATGACAGCTACCTCGCCCGCGGGCGCATCGCCCCCGCGCTCGTGGGGCAGTTCTTCGCGGCCGCGGCGGCGCTGTTTCGCGCGGCGCCCTGGAGCATGGTGCCCGACGACAGCGTGCTCTTCGCCTTCGACGCGCCGCTGCTCGACATCCACGCCGCCGCGGTGGCCGTGGTGGGTCAGCGCGGCGTCGAGCGGGGCGTGCTGCTCTTCGAGAGCGTCAACGAGTACCTCGCGTTTCAGCGCGCTTCGATGTCAGACGACGACGACGGCGACCAGGGCGCGGACCTCTTCGCCATCAGCTTCGCCGAGGCCGCCTCCGAGGCCCGCCTCGCCGAGGTCGCCGCGCACGGGTGGGAGCTCGTGGCGCCGGGCCTGGGCGCCTTCGGCGTGCCGATGCTCGACATCGTAGACCGCGACGGCGTGCGCCGCCCCCTCACGCCCCGCGACCTGCAGATCGCGGTCACCCTCGCGCGCACCGTGACGCAGATGGTGGCGCAGCACGGGGCGCGCCTCGCCGCGAGCGCGGGGCCCGCGGTGGCGACGCGCGATCGGGCCAACGCGACGCTCACGCTGCCGCACCCGGGCGCCGCGGCCTTCGACGCCGCGATGGCGCCGCACCGCGAGGTCAACGTGATCCTCCGCGACTTTCTCGCGTCGGAGCTGCGCGGGCGCGTCCCCGGCGTGTGGCGCGACGCGGCCGAGGTGATCGCGCACGCCCTCCTCGACGAGAAGTTCGAAGAGTCGGGCGCGCGCTTCGACGCGTGGCCGCCGCGCCTCGTCGACGCCGCCATGGCCCACGTCGCGCCTCGCATCGGCGACGCCCGCGCGCTCGCGGTCTCCGGCGATGCGCTCGCGCGCTTCTTGGGCTTCATGGTCGCGAGCGGCCGCCTCGCGCCCGCGGCCGGCGAGAGGCTGCGCGCGCGCGCCGCGGGTCACCTCGACGCCGCCGCGAGCGCCCTCGCAGCGGGGGCGACGCCGCGCCGCGACCTCGACGCGCCCGCCGACGACGAGACCGTCGACGACGAGGTGCTCGCCCCCGGCGTCGCCGAATGGGCCCGCGGTGCCCTCAAGGGCGCCAGGGCGTAGCGCGCCGCCGACGATTCGCGCGCGGCGGGTCGACGGGAGGCGCCGCGACTGTGCGATGCTCCGCGGCCGCCCGCGACCTCCGCGCGCGTCGAAACGAGCCGCTGTACCCAAAGCCCATGACGAAGCTCCAGATCAACCCCGAGGCGCAGTTCTACGTCACCCGCGAGGGCGTCTTCGAGGGTCGCAACAACGCCTCGGGCGAGACGCTCGCGCTCTCGCCCGACGCCCTCGTCGTGCTCCGCGAGCTGCTCACCCCGCGCACCTACGACGACGCGCTCGCCCACCTCGAGCGCCGCCACGCGCTCTCCCCCGCCGCGGTGGCGCCGACCCTCGACGGCCTCGTCGCGCGGGGCCTGCTGGTGACCCCCACGAGCAAGGGCGATAGTCACTACTTCGACTCGTACAGTGCGCTGGGTCAGCACGCCCAGATGATCGCCGACCACGCGCGCACCGACGCCTTTCGCCGCGCCATCGAGGCCGTGGTGCGCCCCGGCATGCGCGTGCTCGACGTGGGCTGCGGCACGGGCATTCTCAGCCTCTTCGCCGCCCGCGCGGGGGCCGCGGTGGTCGACGCCGTCGACAACGCGCAGATCCTCGACGTGGCCCGCGCCATCGCGCGCCAGAACGGCTACGGCGACACCGTTCGCTTTCACGCTGGCGACGTCGAGCGCCTCGCGCTCGAGGGCGGCTACGACGTGATCGTGTCCGAGTGGCTCGGCTACTTCGCCGTCACCGAGAACATGTACCCGCCCGTCTTCGGCGCGCGCGACCGGTGGCTCAAGCCCGGCGGCGTCATGGTGCCGGGCGTCGTCGAGATGTTCCTCGCGCCCATCGAAGACCCCGAGCTCTACCTCCGCGTGGGGCCGGGCCTGTGGGAGCGCCCGGTGTACGGCTTCGACTTC
>CANMAT010000789.1 GCA_947494865.1 Deltaproteobacteria bacterium | reverse complement strand
GCGCCGGTCGGTCCACACGGCCACCTCGCGGGCGCGGCGCTCCTCGGAGACCTGCTCGACGAGCACGCGGCGCTGCGTGGCCGGGTGCTCGATGCCCAGGCGCCGAAAGGCGTACCAGATGCGGTCGCGCGCCTCGCCGTCGATGCGGTCGCGGAGGTCGAAGCGGTCGGTGAAGAAGCGCACCCAGTACTCGATGCCCGTGTCGGGCACGAAGCGGTTGGTGACCACCGTGGGCGGCGGCGCGGTGAGCACCCCGAACGACCCCTCGATGGCCTTCGTGATCGCCACGTGGACCTCGTGCGGCGGCACCTCGGCGGAGGCGTACACGTAGAGCGACCGCCGCGAGGCGCGCGTGGGGCGCGTGAAGTTCACCAGCGGGGCCTTGGCCAGGAGGCCGTTGGGCACGGTGACCTCGACGTCGTCGAGGGTGACCAGCCGCGTGGCGCGCCAGTTGACCTCGATCACGCGGCCGATGTGCGCGGCCTTGTCGTCGAACTCGACCCAGTCGCCCGGCGCGAAGGGCCGCTGCACCTGAATGGCGAGCCCCGCGAAGAGGTTGCCCAGCGTGTCTTGCAGCGAGAGGCCGAGCGCCGCGGTGAGGAGCGCCGAGGTGGTGAGCAGGCTGCCGGGCTCGACGCCCGAGGCGCGCAGGGTGAAGAAGAACACCGCGAGGTACACGACGCCCTGGGCGGTGTCGCGCACGATCTTGGGCACGCGCTCCTCGCCGCGCCGCGCGAGCAGCACGTCGAAGAAGAGCAGCACCGCGAGGCGCCCGAGGCACGCGAGCAGGCAGAGCAGCGCCACGAAGGCCACGGCGCGCTGCGCCCCCGCGGCGAACACGTCGAACTGCAGCGACGCGAGCAGCGCGAGGTGCACCGCCAACATCGCGGCCGGGAGGCTCAGCGGGCTCGCTCCGCGCCTGCGCAAGAGGGCCACGAGGAGCGTCATCGCGACGGCGAGGCCGACGCCGATGGCCTCACCGCGCCAGATCTGCCCGCCCGACACCAAAGCGAATGGATTCATGGGGTTACGTCGTAACGGCGGGGCCTTCGAACCACACCGCTGCGAGGGGCGGCAGCGTGACGCGCATGGAGCACGGGAACCCGTGGCTCGGCACCGCCTCGGCCTGCGCCGACCCGAGGTTGCCCACGCCGCTGCCCCCGTAGGCGCCCGCGTCGGTGTTGATCAGCTCGCGGTACGCGCCCGCGCGCGGCACGCCCAGGCGGTACCCCTCGCGCACGACGGGGGTCGCGTTGAGCACGCACACCACGTGGCGCTCTCTTGCGCGGTCCCAGCGAATGAACGAGGCCACGCTCTGGTCTGAGTCGTTGGCGTCGATCCATTGGAAGCCCTGCGGCTCGACGTCGCACTCGAAGAGCGCCGGGTGCTCGCGCAGGGCAGCGTTGAGGTCGCGCACGAGGTGTTGCACGCCGCCGTGCAAGGGCTCGCTCGCCGAGGCCCAGTCGAGAGAGCCGTCGTGGTTCCACTCGCGCTCGTCGCCGAGCTCGCCGCCCATGAAGAGCAGCTTCTTGCCCGGGTGCGCCCACATGTACCCGTAGAGGGCGCGCAGCGTGGCGAAGCGCTGCCACCGGTCGCCGGGCATCTTGCCCGCGAGCGAGCGCTTCAGGTGCACCACCTCGTCGTGCGAGAGGGGCAGCACGAAGTTCTCGGTGAAGGCGTACACGATGCCGAAGGTCACCTCGTTGTGGTGGTACCTCCGGTGAATGGTCTCGCGCGCGAAGTACGCGAGCGTGTCGTGCATCCAGCCCATGTTCCACTTGAAGGTGAAGCCCAGGCCGCCGGCGTAGAGGGGTCGGCTCACGGCGGGCCACGCGGTGCTCTCCTCGGCGATCACCACGGCGCCCGGGTGCTGTCCGTGCACGAGCGCGTTGAGCTCGCGCAGAAACGTGATGGCCTCGAGGTTCTCGCGGCCGCCGTGCGCGTTGGGGAGCCACTCGCCGGGAGCCCGCGAGTAGTCGAGGTAGAGCATCGAGGCCACCGCGTCGACGCGCAGCCCGTCGACGTGAAAGCGGTCGAACCACGACAGCGCGTTGGCGAGGAGAAAGTTCTTCACCTCGGTGCGGCCGAAGTTGAAGACGAGCGTGCCCCAGTCCATCTGCTCGCCCTGGCGCGGGTCTTCGTGCTCGTAGAGCGCGGTGCCGTCGAAGCGCGCGAGCGCGTGGGCATCTTTCGGGAAGTGCGCGGGCACCCAGTCGAGGATCACCCCGACGCCGAGGCTGTGCAGGTGATCGACGAGGAATCGAAAATCGTCGGGCGTGCCGAAGCGCGAGGTGGGCGCGAAGTACCCCGTGACCTGGTATCCCCACGAGCCGTCGAAGGGGTGCTCGGCCACGGGCATGAGCTCTACGTGCGTGAAGCCCATCGCGCGGACGTAGGCACCGAGACGGTGCGCGAGCTCGCGGTAGGTGAGCCACTGGCCGTCTTCGCCGCGCATCCACGACCCGAGGTGCACCTCGTAGGCGCTCATGGGCTCGCGCAGCGGGTTCGCCGCGGCGCGCTTCGCGAGCCAGCTCCCGTCGGTCCACGTGTGCTTCGTGGGGCCCACGACGATGCCCGCGGTGTCGGGCCGCAGCTCGCACTGCTGCGCGTAGGGGTCGAGCTTGAGCACCACCGCGCCCTGCGGCGTGCGCAGTTCGAACTTGTACCGCGCGCCCGCGCGCACCCCCGGGACGAACAGCTCCCACACGCCCGTCGCCCCGAGGCGGCGCATGGGGTGACGGCGGCCGTCCCAGTGGTTCCAGTCGCCCACGACGCTCACGCGGCGCGCGTTGGGGGCCCACACCGCGAAGGTCGCGCCCGCGACGCCGTCGAGCGTGCGAAGGTGCGCGCCCATGCGCTCGTAGAGCCTCCAATGGCGCCCCTCGGTGGCGAGGTGCTCGTCGACGGGGCCCCACGTGGGGAGAAACGCGTACGGGTCGACCACGCGGTGCGAGGGGCCTCTGCCAAAGAGAAACTCCACCTCGTAGCGCGACGCGCCGAGCGAGCCCTC
>CANMAT010000788.1 GCA_947494865.1 Deltaproteobacteria bacterium | reverse complement strand
TGCACGACCGCGCCCCCCGTTACCGCGTGTTTCACCAGGATCATTCATCACGCACCCTGCGCCGCTGTCGCTGCGGAATGAATTCCAGGGCAACGAAGGCGATTGACGAGCAATCCGCCGGAAGTCCTGCTCCGCAGGACTCGCGCTCCGTGTCGCAGAGGCGGCAGTCCCGCGACGCGGGACTTCTCAGCGTTTGGATCACGATTGGTCGTCGTTGCTGTGTGTTTCAACACGCGGCGACAGCGGCGCAAATGTCGTGGTGAGTAATCCAGGTGAAGCACGCGGCTCAGGGCGCCCAGAGCCACCGCAGCACGCCGCGGATGCGCGCCGCCCAGGCGCCCTCGTCGTGCGTGGCGCCGTCGATCACGAGCGCGCGCTGCGCCCCGTCGGTGAGGCCCGCGTCGCGCGCCGCGTCGCGCACGGCCATCATGTTGCGCGCGAGCACGGCGGGCCCGATCTCGCGAATCTGCTCGGCGCCGCCGATGTCTTGATAGAGCCGCTGCGGGCGCGCGGCGCGCGGGGCGCGCACGTAGGCGGGCATCGCGGGGGCGGCGGCGAGGGTGTTCTGGTACGAGGGCGACAGCGCGGCCACGCGCGAGAACACGTCGGGCCGCGAGAAGCCCGCGCGCACGGCCATGGAGCCCCCCATCGAGCTGCCCGCCACGGCGGTGCTCTCGGCCGCGGTGAGCGTACGAAACTCACCGTCGACGCGGGGCTTGAGCGTGTCGACGAAGAAGGCAATCGTCTGGTCGCCGAGGGCCGAGCCGGCGCTGCACGCGGGGTGCGGGTCGCTCGCGAAGACGTTGTACTCGCAGCCGCGGCTCGACGAGTTTTCGACGCCGACGACAATCACGCCGGGGAGGTCGCCCTCGTAGTAGAGCGCCTCGAGGGCCTCGTCGACGCGCCACTCGCGCCCGAAGGCCGAGGCGCGCGCGTCGAAGAGGTTCTGCCCGTCGAACATGTACGTGACGGGGTAGCGCGCGCCCGAGGTGTCGTGCCCCGGCGGGAGGTACACCCACACGTTGCGGGTGCGCGCGAGCTGCGGAACGGCCACATCGCGCAGCACGCGCACGGCGCCCGAGCGCGTGGTGGCGGGCGCGCCGAGGTCGGCCCAGCGCTCGACGAAGAGGGCCGCGATGGGGTGCGCGGGGTCGAAGGTGACGACGCGGTTGGTGATGTCCGCACCGCCGTCGGCGCGCTCCACGGTGGCCCAGCTCCCGCGGGTGAACTTGAACTCCACGCGCTGCCCCGCGGTGAGCCCCGCGACGCGCACCGAGAGGGTGCCGCTGGGCCCCGGTGTGAGGCGCGTGCGCGGGTCGTCGGGCGTCCACGCGTTGAAGGTGCCCGCGACGTGAATCGCAGCGCCCGCGGGCGTGTTGTCGGGCGCGCGAAAGAGCACCAGGGTGAGCGTGTCGGCCGCGGGCGCGGCGTCGGGCGGCGCGGAGGCGTCGGCGGCGATGTCGGGTGTGGCGTCGACGGCGATGTCGGTCACGACGTCGGGCGTGGGCGTCGCGTCGAGCGTGGAGGTGACGTCGGGCGTGGCGTCGGGCGAGACGTCGGGTGAGGCGTCGGGCGTGGCGTCGGGGGGGGGCGGCGCGGTCGCGCACGACGCAGCGAGCGCGAGCGTGACGACGAGGCGCCGCACCGTGCGCCTACTGCTCGGCGCCGCAGGCGCCGCAGCTGCGCGAGCCCGCCGCGAGGTCGGCGCCGCAGTAGGCGCAGCGCGGCGAGGCGGCCTTGGCGGGCTTCGGGGCGCTCTGCTTCATCCACTCGGGGTTGCGGTTGGCCTCGTTGACGGCGTTCGCCACGCCCGAGGCCGCGGTGCCCACCACGGCGGCGGCCGAGCCGACGGCGCCTTTGATGGAGTTGAAGACGCCGGGCTTGCTCGCGTCGAGGGCCTCGAGCTTCGCGGTCTGGCCGCTGCGCTGGTACTGGTCGCGCAGGTACTCGCGGGCGTTGGCGTGGCCGGCGTCGATGCGAAGAATCTCTTCGGCGGCCTGCACGGCCATCGGCTCGCTCGAGAGCTTGAGGCGCGCGAGGCCCGCCACGCGCTCGAGCGACTGCACCTTCTCGAGGGCGGGGCCCACGCGCTGCGCGCGCTGACGGAGCAGGGTGGCCATGTCGGCCCAGCGACCGCGGGCCTCGGCCTGCGCGATCTGAGCGTCGAGGGTGCGGATCTCGGGGCTGTCGGGGGATGCGCCTTGCGTCATAGGGCCGCGAGGCTACAGCGCGCGCCGCGCCGGTCGCAACGTGTCGCAGAAGCCCCCGATGGCCGCCCCTTACGGCGCCATAAGGACGTCGCACACACGCCTACACTCACTACGGCATCGCGGCGCAGGTGAAGCTCACCACGTGCACGGCGCCTGCTTGCACCGTGATCGTCGCCGCGGAGCCGCCGCCCTCGCGCAGCAGGCAGCGCTGCCCCGCAGGCGCAGCGGCCCGCACGGTGGCCTCGCCGGGCGCGACGCCGGTCACGGTCACGAAGCTCGCCCCGCCCGCGACGAGGGTGTCTCCGCGGCGCGGCATCCCCGCAGCGTCGAAGATGAACGCCGGCCCGCGGGCGCCGTCGACCGCCGCACCGGCCCCCACCGCCGCGCGCAGCGACGGCGTGTCGAGGCCGGCTACGACGAGGCCCGCGGTGCCATCGTCGACGATCCCCAGGGCGCCGAAGACCGCGCGCGCCACGGAGCGCGACGCCGCGAAGGACACCAGGGTGAAGTCTCCGCGCGCGGTGAGCCCGTGGAGGTGCATCGGCGCGTAGCCCGGCGACTGCACCACGACCTCGAAGGGCCGCTCGGCGGCGAGGGCCACGGTGGCCTCTCCGTCGGCGAGGGTCAGCGCAGGCTCGCCGTTGCCCGCGTCGAGCGTGCCCGCGACCCCGCGGCGCGTCACGGCGTCGATCACGCGGAAGGTCACCGCCACCGTCTCTACAACGTCGGGCGTCGCGTCGGCGGGCGCGTCGGGCGGTGCGTCGGGCGGTGCGTCGGGCGTCGCGTCGGGCGTCGCGTCGGCG
>CANMAT010000787.1 GCA_947494865.1 Deltaproteobacteria bacterium | reverse complement strand
GGCCTACGCCGACAGCGACGCGGAGGCGCGGCCCGCGGTCGAGACCGTGATCGCCAACGGCGGCGGCGACGCGCGACGCCCGCATGCGCTGCCGCCCACCACGGCCTCGGCGGCGGCAGTGGCCGCGGCGTCGGTCGACCAGCTCGCGCGCTTTCGCCAGGAGCACGGCGTGGCCGCGTCGGTGCGCCCCGTGCTCGACCGCAGGGCCGACCTCGCGGGCTCCGCGGAGCCCGAGCGCGTGGTGGTGCTCCCGCGGCACATCGTGGCGCTCGGGTCGGGCGTGGCCGCGGGGGAGGGGTACACCTTCGTCGAGTTTCCCGAGGGCGAGGTCGAGTCGGCGCAACTCGTCGAGCTCACCGGCGACCGCAGGCCCGAGCTGGCGCTCACCCTGCGCGTCGCCGCGGGCGCCTTCGAGCGCACGCTCGTGCACGTGTACGCGATGGGCGCCGAGGGCGGCTTCGAGCGGCTCTTCGCGCGCGAGGTCGGCCGCCGCGACGGCAGCAACCGCGTGCTCAACGCGGTGCGCTTCGCGGGCGGGCGCGTGGCCTTCTCGACGGGCGAAGCGCGCGGCTACACCGCCGCCACGTGGCCCGGCGCTGAAGAGCCCGGCGTGCCCGCGCCGCTCACGCCCTGGGGCCCCCGCCGCGGCGAGACGTACGCATGGAGCGCCGCGACGCGTTCGTTCGCGCTCGCGCAGTCGACGCCCAACGCCGAGGTCGCCCAGGTCGTCGCGCCCCGCGCCGTCGAGGCGCCCGTCGAGGCGCCCGAGGTGGGCCCCGACGTGGCGGGCGTGCTGCGTCTCTTCTGCGAGCGCGAGCACATCGCGCCGGGCGCGCGCCCGAGCCTGCGGGTGACGGGCGACGCCGCCGAAGACCCGACGCCCGAGCAGCTCTTCGTGTACGGTCACACCCTGGTGCTCGTGGGGCCGCGCTTCCTGGGCGGGCGCGCGTACGCGAGCGTCGGGCTCGCGGCGGGTCCCGGCGACGAGGTGATCTCGCTGCGCGCGGCCGACGTGACCGACGACGGGCGCGTCGAGGCCATCGTGACGGTGCGACGCACGGTGACGCTGCCGGTGCACGGGGTGAGCAACACGTCGCAGCGCGACATGGTACTCGCGTACTCGTTCGAACCCTCGCACCGCGGGCGCGTCTTCGCCGTGGAGGTCGCGCGGCGCTCGGGCGACGCCGCCATCGTGAACCGACTCGTGCTCCCGAGCGACCGTCGTTGCAGCGAGCTCGCCGTCGAGACGGTCGAGGCGCGCGGGTGGACGCGCGAGACGTACCCGTTCCACGACGCGCCGCCGCAGGGCTACGAGCCGCTCGCGCTCCCGTGGGAGGGGCCCCGCCGTACGGTGTGGCGGTGGAGCGGCTCGGCGATGGCGCGCGTCCCGTAGCGGCGCCTACGCGTCGGGTGCGAAGGCGTCGACCGCGCGGGCGGCCGCGACGTCGCGCGCCGTGACGCCGCCCGCGTCGTGGGTGGTGTACGTCACCACCACGCGCAGCCAGCCGATGGTGAGGTCGGGGTGGTGGTCCATGCGCTGCGCGACGAGCGCGACCTGCATCGCGAAGGCGACGCCGGCCTCGTAGGTCGCGAAGCGGAGATCGCGCGAGAGGGCGGCGCCGTCGATGCGCCATCGGGGGAGCGAGGCGAGCGCGGCGCGGAGCTGATCGTCGGAGAGGGGGGAGCGTGCCATCAGGCGCGCGAGGATACCGCAGCGGGCACCCGTCGCGCGCCGACGGAGCGCGTCAGGGGATGGGCGTGAAGCGAACGCGGGCGCCGCTGCTCACGGAGGCCGTGTTGCACGAGAACTGCGTGCTCTGACCCGCGGGGCCCAGCACGCCGATGGTGGCCGAGTTGCCCTGGTTACGACCGGCCTGCGGCGAGGTCATGGTGTCGTACTGCAGGTCGATGAGGTTCGTGCCCTCGTTGAGCACGATGGAGAAGTTGAGCCGCGAGCCGTCGTCGGAGGCGAAGAAGAACACGCCCTGCGCGGTGTAGACGTAGCGCCGGTTGGGGGCCGTGCCCGTGGTGCCGACGCAGAAGCGCGCGCTGCCGTTGCGCGAGTCGAGGTCGTCCCAGAACGCGTGGATCGCCGTGGAGATGCCCGACGGGAGGCACGAGTTGGAGTAGGCCGCGTTCGCGGCGCCGAAGCCCAGCACGCCGTTCGAACTCACCCACCCGGCGGTGTACATGCCCG
The DNA here is from genome assembly GCA_947494865.1 of Deltaproteobacteria bacterium. Classification (GTDB taxonomy): domain Bacteria; phylum Myxococcota_A; class Polyangia; order Polyangiales; genus CAISKJ01. Next base: position 816 of record CANMAT010000787.1, on the reverse strand, counting down.
CGTAGTAGGTGAACGTGAAGGGCATGGTGATCGCCGCGGTGGTGTCGTCGGTGTTCGACAGCGCCGTGGCGCCGAAGGTGCACGCGTTGAGGAAGGTCGACGCCGGCCCCGAGCTCACGGCGTAGCCCGTGTAGGTGGTGGCGACGCAGGCCCCGGCGCGGCAGATCTGGCTCGCCGCGCAGACGGTGCCGCAGGCGCCGCAGTTCGCGGTGTTCGCCGTGAGGTCGACCTCGCAGCCGTCGACCGCCGAGCCGTTGCAGTTGCCGAAGCCCGCGTTGCACGCGATCACGCACGCGCTCGCCGCGCACGAGGTGGTGGCGTTGGGGCGCGCGGGGCACGCCGCGCCGCACGCGCCGCAGCTCGTGGCGGTGCTGGTGAGGTTGGTCTCGCAGCCGTTGGTGGCCACGCCGTCGCAGTCGCCGAAGCCCGTGTTGCAGCGGAAGCCGCAGGCGCCCGACCCGCAGGTGGTGGTCGCGTTGGCGCGCGCCGGGCACGCGTTGCGGCACGCGCCGCAGTTGGCCACGTCGGTGGTCGTGTTGATCTCGCAGCCGTCGCTCGCCGTGGCGTTGCAGTCGGAGAAGCCCGGCACGCACGCGAAGATGCACGCGCTCGAGGCGCAGGTGCCGAAGGCGTTGGGCGGGTCGGCGCAGACGCGGCCGCAGGCGCCGCAGTTGGCGCGGTCCGAAGCGAGGGTCGCGCAAGAGCCCGCGCAGTTGACCTGACCCGCGGGGCACGAGACCACGCAGGCGCCCGAGGCGCACACCTGGCCCGAGGCGCACGCGCGGCCGCAGGAGCCGCAGTTGGCCGTGTCCGTGG
>CANMAT010000786.1 GCA_947494865.1 Deltaproteobacteria bacterium | reverse complement strand
CGGCATCGGCGGGCCGGGCAGCCGGTGCAGCGTCGCGTCGCCGAAGGGCTCCGTCGTGCGCGCGTCGCCGGGCACCACGAAGTGGCACTCGACGCCGAGGCGCGGAAGCGCGCGCGCCTTCTCGCGGTAGTACCGCTTGATGCCGCCGCATGAACTCGAATACGCGCTCGTGATGTCGAGCACCCGCATCAAATTGCCTCGTTGGCGGCTCGCATCGTCGACGTGACCACAGCGAGCGCGCTGTGATTGCACTAGCGCCATTGCCGCAAGATGTCTCGACGCTTCACGGCAATCGACACATTGCCCCACACGCACGGTGCGACCTCCGCGCCTCCCCCTGGAGACCGCGCGACGCGTGGCAACGCGGGTAGCCGGTTGTGACGCTGCGATGTGCGCGGTAGTCACGCCCGCGAGGCGACGCGTCTACGATGAACGACCCTTCCATCAACCGTACCGACCGCGCGCTGGCGGCGCTCACGCGCACCGCGCACCGGGCGCCATGGCGCGTGCTCGCGTGCGTGCTCGCGGCGCTCGCGCTCACGTGGGCCTACGCGAGCCGCCTCGAGGTGCGCGGCGATTTCCTCGAGCTCCTGCCCACCGAGAGCGAGGGCGCGCGGCTCTTTCGCGCCACGCTCGCGCGCATGGGCGGCGGCAGCTCCACGATGAAGGTGGTCGTCGAGTCGCCCGACGCGGCGGCCAACCAGCGCATCGTCGACGCGCTCGCGCCGAGGCTCCGCGCGCTGCCCCGCTCGCGTGTACGCACCGTCGAGACGGGCCCCGACGAGACGCGGCGCTTCTACCTCCAACGCCGCTGGCTCTTCGCCGACGTGGGCGACCTCGAAGAGACCGAGTGCGAGCTCGCGCGCGCCCGACGCCGCGCCGTCCCGGGCTTCGTCGACCTCGACGACGCCCCGTGCAGCGAGGCCCGCAGCGACCGCGGCGCACCCCCCGCCGACGCGCCCTCGGCCAACGCGCCGACGCCCGCGCCCGCGGCCCCCGACGCCTCGCCCCTCGCCCGCTTTCGCGCGCGCCTCACGGGGCGCCTGCGCGACGCAGACCGCTTCCCTACAGGGTATTTTCGCAACGATTCGGGCACGCTCTACGCGATCGTGCTGCGCGCGCCGGGCACCGGCACCGGCGACCGCAACGGCGACCTGGTGATGGCCCGCGTGCAACAGATCGTGCGCGACCTGCACCCCGAGCGCTTCCACCCGCAGGCCGTGGTGGGCCTCGGGGGAGACATCCCCACGGCCATCGCCGAGCGCGAGGCGCTCGTCAACGACGTGGCCCTCTCGTCGGGCCTCGCCATCGCACTCATCCTCGGCGCCATCGCGGTGTTCTTTCGCTCCCTCGTGTCGATCGCGCACGTGGGCTTCGCGATGTTCACCGGCCTCGGGGCGGCCTTCGCCGTCGCCATGGCGGCCTTCGGGTACCTCAACGCCTCGACGGCCTTCTTGAGCTCCATCATCGCGGGCAACGGCATCAACTACGGCATCCTCTACCTCACGCGGTACCGCGAGCGCCGCGGCCTCGGCGACTCCGTCGAGGGCGCCCTGCTCGACGCCGTGCGCACCTGCCGCGTGGGCACGCAGGTGGCCTCCCTCGCCGCCGCCGGCGCCTACGGGTCGCTCATGTTCACGAGCTTCCGCGGCTTCTCTCAGTTCGGGCTCATCGGCGGCGTCGGAATGCTCGCGTGCTGGTGCGCCACCATGGTCGCCCTGCCCGCCACCGTCACCCTCTGGGAGCGCGTGCGCGCCCGCTTCGGCCGCGATGCGGCCACGACGACCCGCGCCGTGCGCGCCCCCGCGGCCGACGCGATCGGAGCCATCACGCAGCGGGCCCCGCGGCGCGTGCTCGCGCTCGGCTTCGCGCTCACCCTCGTGGCCGCGGCGAAGCTCCCCACGTACCTCCGCGACCCGTGGGAGTACAACTTCGGCAAGCTCGGCAGCCGCCACAGCCGGCAGACCGGCGCCAGCCGCTGGAACCTCAAGAGCGACCAGATCTTCACGGCCCGCGGCGGCTCCCCCGACATGCTCCTCGCCGACTCGATGGAGGAGGTCCTTCCCCTCGCCGCCTCGCTCGTCGCGCGCGACCGCGCCACCACCGGCGGCCGCTACGTAGAGCGCGTCGAGACCGTGTACGACCGCCTCGGCGGCCCGCCCGCGCTGGTGGCCCGCAAGCTCGCGCTCCTCGCGCAGATCCGCGACCACCTCGACGCCGTGCGCGATCACCTCAACGCCGAAGACCAGCGCCTCGCCCGCGAGTGGCGCCCGCCCGAGTCTCTGCGCCCCATCGACCCCTCCGAGCTCCCGAGCCTCGTGCGCGAGCAGTTCACCGAGCGCGACGGCCGCTTCGGCACGCCCTTCTTCGTGTACTACCGCGCGTGGTTCACCCCCAGCGACGGCCGCAGGCTCATGGAGGTCGCGCGCCTCACGAGCCGCCTGCGCATGCCCGACGGCCGCGTGGTGCCCACCGTGAGCCGCGCCACGGTCTTCGCCGAAATGGTCTCGTCTATGGGCCGCGACGGCCCCCGCGCCACGCTCCTCGCGTTCCTCTCGGTGGTGGTGATCGTCGTGCTCGCCACGCGGCGCGCGCGCCCCGCCGCGGCGGTGCTCGGCTCGCTCCTCAGCGGCGTGCTGCTCACCGTCGGCGGCGCCGCGTGGCTCGGCGTGCGCCTCAACTTCCTCAATTTCGTCGCCCTGCCGCTCACCTTCGGCATCGGCGTCGAGTACGCGGTCAACCTCTACGACCGCATCGAGCACGAGCGCGGCGACGTGCGCGAGGCCGTGCGCTCCGTAGGCGGCGCGGTGTTCCTCTGCTCGCTCACCACCATCATCGGGTACGGCGCGCTCCTCGCGGCCGACAACCAGGCCCTCCAGTCGTTCGGCTGGTACGCCATGGCGGGCGAGCTCGCGTGCATCGTCACCGCGCTGCTCCTCATGCCGTCGGCGCTGCGCCTCCTGCGGCGCTGACCATCACCGCGCGAGGAGCCGCGCGTACACCGCCTGCGTGTCTT
>CANMAT010000785.1 GCA_947494865.1 Deltaproteobacteria bacterium | reverse complement strand
GTGATGCGGTGGATGCGCGGAAACTGCTGCGGCCCCACCTTGACGGCGTTGCCGAGGAGGTCGTTGGTGAGAAACTCCTTGGAGAGCTTGACGGTCTGCCCGACGGCGACCTCCACGGGCTTGAGCGTGCGCATCTTGCGGAGCACGCGCAGGTCGCCCTCGTAGGCGTACCCCTCGCCCCGCTCGCCGCTCGGGCCGCTCTTCTTGTCGTGAACGTACGACCCGAAGTCGAACTGCATCGCCATGCGAACCTCCTGGAAACGAGCGCTTTCGCCGACCGACCGTAGCACCGCTGATCGCACCGGCGCGACCCTAAGAATCCCCTCAACGCCTCGCAGACCGCTTCGCTTCCCGCGAAGGCGCTCGTTGACGAAGCCTCGCGCGGCGTAGGAGGGTGCGCCCGCGATCATGGAACCCACCGCCCCCGCAGCCCCCTCGCGCGCCCGCACCGCGCTCGCGGTCACCCTCCTCGCGGTGCTGTATTTGTGGGTGTTTCCGTATCACACGCTCGTCAACAACCCGAACGAGAACGTGCGCGTCTTCATGACGGTGGCGGTCGTCGACGACGGCACCTTCGCCCTCAACCGCATCGAGCGCGAGTGGGGCTACGTGAACGACAAGTCGGTGCGCGACACGCCGCTCACCGAGGCCATTCAAGAGCGCCACCTCTCCGACGAGGTGCTCCGCGCCGCGGGCGTCGCCGACGACGTGCTCCAACGCTTTCACCTCGGGCGCCCCACCGCCGAAGACCGCGCCCTGCGCGTCAACCTCCTCTACAGCTCGAAGGCCCCGGGCACGAGCTACCTGGGCGTGCCCGCGTACTGGCTCATCACGCGCCTCTCGCACCGCAGCACGCACCTCCCGCCCGTCGCGCCCGTTGTGGCCGCTGCCCCTGCCCCGGTGGGAGCCCACGCAGCGCCCGCGCGCCGCCCCGAGCTGCGCGAGCCCATCGAGCGCACGCGGGTGGTGTACTTCGTTCGCCTCTTCGCCAACGTGCTCCCGGCGCTGGTGTTCGCGTGGTTCTGGTACCGCTTTCTGGGGGCGCGCACGCGCTCGCGATCTCTCGCCGACGCGGCCTTCTTCAGCACCATGGCGGGCTCGTCGCTCTTCGCCTACAGCGAGGTCTTCGCGAGCCACGCGCACAACGCCATGTGCCTCGGCGCGGCCATCATGGCGCTGTGCACCGTGCGCGAGCGCGACCTCGCGGCGCGCGCGAAGTCGCTGCCCCTCGGCGTCCACGGCGGCGTGATGTTTCTCGCGGGCCTCTTCGGCGCCGGGGCCACGCTCTTCGAGTACCCCGCGGGCATCGCCACCGCCGTGGTGGCCCTGTGGATCGTGGCCAGCAACGCCGAGCGCCGCCGCTGGCTCCTCGTGGTGGCGGGCTCCGCGGTGCTCACCGGCGCCGGGGCCTACGTGCGATGGCACAGCAAGAAGGCCGCGGCCGTGGCGGCGGTGGTGGCGCTCGGCGCCTACGCGCTCACGCTGCGCCCGCGCAACTTCGCGCGCCTGGCGTGGGCGGGCGTCGGCGGCATGATCCCCATCGCCCTCTTGATGCTCTATCACAAGCGCTGCTTCGGCGACGCCTTCAAGCCCGGCTACAGCTACCTCGAGAACCAGCAGTTTCGCACCGAGATCGCGCAGGGCTTCTTCGGCGCCACGGCCTTCTCGTGGGACGCGGGCATGCGCCTCTGGTTCGACCCGGCCTTCGGGCTCATTCCCTCGACCTTTCTCTTCGCGCTCACCTTCGCGGGCCTCGCGGCGATGCTCGCGTGGCGCCCCGCGGGCAACGCGCTCCTCGACGGCAGCGACGTGTACCTGTCGCGCCTCACGCTCGCGCGCACGGCCCTCGGCGGCGTGCTGACGTTCACCGTGGTGAAGCTCGCGCTCGCGATCAAGGCCCACCCCGGCGCGCTGAGCCACGTCGACGTGGGCAAGTGGGTGGTGGCCCTCACCATGGCGGTGCTCGTGTGCCTGAGCGTGGTGCTCCCGCCCGCGCAGCGGCGCGACCGGGCGCTGGGCGCGGCCATTCTGCTCATCTGCTTCGGGATGACCTTTCTCATCGGCATGATGAACAACTGGCGCGGCGGCTGGCAGGTGGGCCCGCGCTACCTCGTCACCCTCGTGCCCGCGCTCTGCATCGCCTCGCTCGCGGGAGCAGACGCGATCTACCGCAGCCTCCACGGCTCGCCCGCGCTGCAGCGCGCCGTCACCGTCTGCGCGGCGGGCGCGACCTACGCGGCGTTTCTCATCACGGGCCTGCCCTCGGCGACGTTTCCGCACGTTCCCACCGAGTACGCTTCGCCCCTCTTCGAGATGATGATCCCGGTGTTGCGCGACGGCTTCGTGCCCCACAACGCGGGTCACTTTCTCTTCGACATGAAGGGCGCTGCCTCGATGTGGGGCTTCGGCCTCGCCGCCGCGGTGGTGCTCGCGCTGGTGCTCCGCGGCGACGAGCGGCGCCCCCTCGCCGCCGTCGCGCACGCCGTCGCCTCGCTCGCGGTGGGCGTGGTGCTGCTCACGCCGATGGCCGTGGCCGCGCGCCCCGAGGCCGCCCCGGTGACGCGCTACGTGAAGTCGGCGTGGGAGCCGCGACCGCCGGATTCCCCTGCGGGCGTAGCGATCCCGCGGGCGAGAGAGACCGCCGCGGAGGCCCGCGCCCGCGCGCTGCGCTACTCCGAGGCGGGCGACACGGGGCTCGCGTTCGAAGCGTGGCTCCGCGCGATTCGCGCGCCGCGATGAGCGCGCTGGTGGTGTTGGGCTGCGGCTTCACCGGCGCCGTCGCGGCGCGCATGGCCCTGCGTGAAGGGCGCGCCGTGATCGCGACGACGCGCGACCCCGCGAAGGCCGAGGCGCTCGCGCGGGAGGGCATCGACGCGCGGGCCGTGCCCGAGCTCACGGAGGCCTTCGTGCGGGCGCTCGTGCCCGACGGGGCGCAGGTGCTGGCGACGTTTCCGCCCGACGGAGCGACCGACGCGCGCGTCGCGGGCGCGCTGCCCGACGGGTGCCGCAGCGTGTACGTGT
>CANMAT010000784.1 GCA_947494865.1 Deltaproteobacteria bacterium | reverse complement strand
GGTGTCGCGCGACGCGCTGCTCTCCGAGTCGGGCCGCGGCGACGCCATGGTGGGCGAGCGCGCCATCGACGTTCACATCTCGCACCTGCGCCAGAAGCTCGGCGACGACACGCGCGCGCCGCGGCTGCTCAAGACCGTGCGCGGCGCGGGCTACGTGCTCGTGCGCGACGAGGGCGCGTGAGATGCCCCCGCCCTGGCACCGCCACCCTCTGCACCACCATGATCACGCCCCGCACTGCGGCCCTCCACAACGCGGCGGCGGGCTGCGCTGGTACCTCAAGGCGCGGCTCCACCGCAGGCTCTTCGTCGGGTACGCCCTCTCCATTCTGCTGACCGTCTTCGTGGTGGCCACGGTCTCGTCGGCGCTGCGCCGCGGCCCCACGTGGCGCGAAGAGGTGAAGCGCGTCGAGGCCTTCGCGGCAGGGCGCTTCGAAGCCGTGTGGCGCTTCCCCGCGCAGCGCGACGCGCTGGCCCGCGCGATGGCCCGCGACCTCGACGTCGACGTCACCCTGCTCGACGGGTCGCGCGTCGCGCTCGACACCTTCACCCCCGCGGGCGAGCGCGCGGAGCCCGCGTGCGCGCGCCCCGCGGTGACCCTCGACGTGCGCGAGGGCGACGCGCGGGTGGGGGCGGTGCGCGTGTGCACCGAGCGCCACAACGACGCGCGCGGCGGGCGCCAGAGCGTCGCCGTGCTGGGCGCCGTGGTGCTGGTTCTCTGGGGCCTCGCGGGCTTCATGGCGCGGCGCCTCACGCGGCCCCTGGGCGAGCTCGTGCGCGTGGTGCAAGACATCGGTCGGGGCAAGCTCGCGAGCCGCATGCAGCTCGGTCGCCACGACGCGGGCGAGCTCGGCGCCATCGCCCACGCGGTGAACGACATGGCCGGCCGCATCGAGCGCCAGATCGACGACCAGAAGAACCTCCTCGCGGCCGTGTCGCACGAGATCCGGTCGCCCCTCGCGCGGCTGCGCTTCATGGTCGAGACGCTGCGCGACGGCGACCCCGCGCGCGACAAGACCCTCGACGACGTAGACCGCGAGATGGAGGGCATCGACGCGCTCGTGGGCGACCTCCTGGCCACCTCGCGCATGGACTTCGAAGCGATGCGCAAGGTGCCCCTCGACGCGGGCGACGTGGCGCTGCGGGCCCTCGAGCGCGCGGGCCTCGACCCCGCGCTGCGGGTGTGCGAAGCGGGCGTCGCGGCCTTCGAGGGCGACGCCACGCTGGTGCAGACGGCCCTCGCCAACCTCCTCGCCAACGCGCGCAAGCACGGCGGGTCGGTGCGCGCGCTGCGGGTGTCGTCGGGCGACGGGCGCGTGCGCTTCGCGGTCGACGACGACGGCGAGGGCTTCGCGCCGGAAGACCTCACGCGGGCCTTCGAGCCGTTTTACCGCGGCGACGGCGCGCGCAAGGGCAACCGACCGGGCGTGGGCCTCGGCCTCGCCCTCGTGCGAAGAGTCGCCGAGGAGCACGGCGGCCGCGCGTGGGCGGAGAACCTCGCGGGCGGAGGCGCGCGCGTGGGCGTCGAGTTTGCCGCGGCGTGACCGCGGGGGCGGCAGCGTGTAGCTTCGCGCCGCGATGGCCGAAGAGACCGCAGCGAGCGACGTGACCGAGGCGCCCCCGAAGCCCCTGGCGGCCGAGGCGTCGAGCCCTCCGCACCCCGACGTGGCCGCGATGGAGAACGCCCTCACGCGCGGCGATTTTCGCGACGCGCGCGACATCGCGACGCGCCTCTCGGCGAGCGACGACGCGGCCCTGCGCGAGGCCGGCGCGGTGATGCTCGACCGGCTGCGCCTCGACCCGAAGATCCTCACGGCGCTGCTCTTCACGGGCGCGCTGATTCTCATTCTGGCAGGCATGTACCTCGGCCCGCGCTGAGCATGTTCTCGTCGCGCGCCTCGTGGAACCTCACGCCCAACGCGCTCGCGGCGGCCCTCGCGCGGCGCCGCGCCGAGGGGCGCCCCTTCGACGACCTCACCGAGTCGAACCCCACGCGCGCGGGCCTCGCGCTCGACTACGGTGAGACCTTCGAGGCGCTCGCGTCGGAGCCCGTGACCCGCTACGAGCCCGACCCGCGCGGCCTCGCCGTGGCGCGCGACGCCGTGCGCGACTACTACCGCGCGCGGGGGCTCACGGTAGACCCCGAGCGCGTGGTGCTCACCGCGAGCACGAGCGAGGCGTACGGGTGGCTCTTCAAGCTCCTGTGCGACCCCGGCGACGACGTGCTCGTGGCGCACCCGAGCTACCCCCTCTTCGACGACCTCGCGAAGCTCGAGGGCGTGTCGCTGCGCCCCTTCGCGCTCACCTACGAGGGCCGCTGGGAGCTCGACCTCGACGGGCTCCGCGAGGCCGTCACACCGCGCACGCGCGCGGTTCTCCTGGTGCACCCCAACAACCCCACGGGGTCGTTCGTCGATCGCGAGACCCTCGCGGGGCTCGTGGAGGTGTGCCGCGCGCGGGGCCTGTGCCTCGTGGCCGACGAGGTGTTCGGCGACTACGGGTGGGCGCCGGACCCCGCGCGCGTCGAGAGCTTCGTCGACGTGCGCGCCGTGCTCACCTTTACGCTGAGCGGGCTCAGCAAGGTGGTGGCGCTCCCGCAGGTGAAGCTCGGATGGATCGTCGTGGGCGGCCCCGACGCCCTGCGCGCCGACGCCCTCGCGCGCCTCGAAATGATCGCCGACTGTTACCTCTCGGTGAGCGCGCCCGCGCAGCACGCGGCGGCGGGGTTTCTCGCGCGGCGGGAGCCCTTGCAGGCGGCCGTGCTCGCGCGCGTGGCCGAGAACCGCGCGGCCCTCCGGCGGGCCGTGGGCGACGGGTCGCGGGCGACGCTCCTCGCGGCCGAGGGCGGGTGGTACGCGGTGCTCCGGGTGCCGCGCACGCTCACCGAGGAGCAGTGGGTGCTCGCCCTCCTCGACCGCGACGACGTGCTGGTGCACCCGGGGTGGTTCTTCGACTTCGACCGCGAGGCGTTTCTCGTGATCAGCCTGCTGCCGCCGGTCGCGGTGTTCGCCCGCGCGATCGCGC
>CANMAT010000783.1 GCA_947494865.1 Deltaproteobacteria bacterium | reverse complement strand
GTGGGCATCGTCGCCCCGGCCTTCGCCCAGAGCCGTCGCCCGACACCGCGCGAGGCCATCGAGCGCAACCTCGAGCCAGTATCGGCCGCCCTCCGCGAGCTGAGCCCCACCGACGCTGAGCGCGCGACGCTCGCCGACGTGACCGCGCGCGCCGAGGCCTGGGCGGCCGAGATGGTCGAGGCCGAGCATCACCGCGACCACGGGGCGGCGCGCGCGAGGGCGCAGCACATCGAGCTCCTGGCCCGGGTGCTCCGCGCCCGCGTCGAGGCGTTGCGCGCGGACGCCATCGCGGCCGAGCGTGAGCGCCTCGTAGTGGCCGCCAGCGAGCACCGCGCGCAAGCCCGCGCCGCGCTCGAGCGCGTCGCCGAGCAGCGCCTCTGGCTCGAGCGCGGCGAGGCGGCAGTGTCGACCTACACCCTCCCTCTGCCCGACGTCGACGCCGCGCGCGCGTCCGACGCCGCGGTCGAGGCGGCGCGATGAGGCGCGCGATCGTCCTCACGGTCGCGCTGATCGCGTGCGCGGCGCGCCAGCCCGTGGCGCCCGTGGTGAGAGACCTCGATCGGATGATGTCGTCGCCCGCAGCGCGCGAGGTCGCGCGCGACGCGCCCGATGCCTTCGCTGAGGCGTCGGCGGCGGTGGGGCGCGCGAGGGACGCTCGCGAGGGCGACGGCCGCGTCGACGCGCTGGCGCTCACCGCGCGCCTCGCGTTCGAACGCGCGCAGAGCCTGGCGGGGCTCGCGGCGGCGCGCCGCCGTATCGTGGCCGCCGAGCGCCAGCGGAGCGAGATCGACGCCGACGTCGCCCGCATCGAGCAAGAGGCGCAAGAGATGCAGTCCGAGGTGGCCCGCACGCGCGACGCGCGTCGCGCGGCTGCGAGGGCCCGCCAGGTCGCGAGCGCGCCCGCGCAGGTGGCGGCGCCGGAGCGTCAGGCAGCAGCGGCCGAGCTGCGTCAGCAGGCGAGCCTCTTCGTCGCGGCCGCGGTGATGTTGGGCGCCGACGCGCCGCGGGTGCTAGAGGCGCGGCAGCGCATCGCGTCCGCCGAGCGAGCGGCGGGCGTGCCTGACGCGACCGCCGCCCTCCTCGCGGCGGGCGCGGCGTACGCGACGGCCGAGGGCCTCGTGCAGGCGGCGCGCGGTGTCGCAGGGGCCGAGGGCGCGACCGACGGAGCGACGCTCGAGGCAGCGCTCTCCGACGCGGGCGGATTCGATCCGCGGCGCGACGTGCGCGGGGTCATCGCGGTGATGCGCGGACTCTTCGACGGTCCGCGGCTCGGGGCCACGTCGAGGCAGCGCGTAGAGACACTGGCGCGTGTGATCCGATCGCACGCCGACGCGAGGGTGCGGGTCGAGGTGTTCGTGGGCGGCGCGGCGCGCGGGGCGGCCGAGGCGCTCGCGACCGCGCAGGCGGAGGCGCTCGCCGCGGCGCTGCGACGCGAAGGCGTGGCGACGGATCGATTGCAAGCGCAGGGGCTCTACCGTGCGGCAAGCGTCGGTCTGCGTGATGACCGCGTCGAGGTCGTGCTGGTGGTGCCCACGAATCCCTGAGTGACGCTGCGCGCCGTGAGATGTGGCCGCGTCGATCGGGGGCAAGATCGCGAGATGGGGGCTTGCGTGCGCCCTGATTTTGGGCGCAAACGCTCGACGACGATGCGCCACGCTGGCACCCGCTGCGGCTACTCGCGGTCGGGGGCGTGACCCAACACGAGAGAAGGAGCAGCGAACCGAATGAAACGAATGCGCTTGTGGTTCCTCGCAGGAGCGATGGCCACGGTGATCGGCTGCGGCGACGATCCGCCCGCGACGACGCCTCCCACCGAAGACGTCCCCGTTGCAGACGTCGACATGACCGACAACCCGGTTCCGACGGAAGACAACCCCGCGCCAACGGACGTGCAGCCGAAGGAGGACAACCCCGTCCCCGCGGACATGCAATGCGCCACGGGCGAGGCCCGCTGCGGCGAGCTGTGCGTCAACCTCATGGACAACAACACCAACTGCGGCGCATGCGGCACCGCGTGCGCTGGCGCTCAGGTGTGCCGTGGCGGCGCATGCATCGACGACACCCCGTGCCCCACGGGGCAGGCGCGCTGCAGCGGCACGTGCCTCGATGTCCTCACGAACGCGATGAACTGCGGCGCGTGCGGCAACGCCTGCGCGGCGGGCGAGAGCTGTAGCGGCGGCACGTGCGCGGCCGAGGTGACCTGCAGCACCGCCGGGCAGAGCCGTTGCGCGGGCACCTGCGTCGACACGATGTCCGACGCGACCAACTGCGGCGCGTGCGGAACGGCCTGCGCGGCGGGCCAGGCCTGCATGGCGGGCACGTGCCGCGCCTCGACAGTGTGCGCCGCCGGACAGACGGCCTGCGGCGGTACCTGCGTCGACACGATGAGCGACCTCGCCAACTGCGGCGCGTGCGCCAACGCGTGCCCGACCGGGCAGGTTTGCACCGCGGGGACGTGCGGGGCAATGGCCTGCCCGTCGGGGCAGATTCGCTGTGGCACCGACTGCGCAAACACGCAGACTGACCCCGCCAACTGCGGCATGTGCGGGCGCGCGTGCGCCATGGGTCAGACCTGCACTGCCGGCGCGTGCGCCGGCGCCGTGACTTGCCCGACCGGGCAGTCGATGTGCGGAAGCGCGTGCGCCGACCTCGCGACCGACCCGACCAACTGTGGCGCCTGCGCGCGCGCATGTTCGGCGGGGCAGACCTGTATGGGCGGCGCGTGCGTCACGCCGCGTATGTGCGCGACCGGGCAGACCGACTGCACCCCGATGGGCGCGGCGATGACGTGTGTTGACCTCCAGACGAGCAACACCAACTGTGGCGCGTGCGGCGCCGCGTGCCCTGCGGGGCAGACCTGCTCCGGGGGCGCGTGCGTGTGCGGCACGGGCACCATCCGCTGCGACCGCACATGCGCGAACCTGCTGACCGACCGCGCCAACTGCGGCGCGTGCGGCACCGTGTGCCCCACGGGCCAGGGTTGCACCGCGGGGCGCTGCGCCTGCGCGGCTGGCCAGATGATCTGC
>CANMAT010000782.1 GCA_947494865.1 Deltaproteobacteria bacterium | reverse complement strand
GAGGGACTCTTCGCGGCGCGAGGGGGCCGACACCGTGGCCTCCTGGCTCGCGGGCTCGGCGGGCGGCGCGGGCTGCGCGGCGGATGAGCGCGAGGCCGCGAGGAGCGCGAGCGTTGCGGTGAGGAGCGGGGCGCCGTGGTGCATGCGTGGGGGCGTCGCGCGCCTAGCGCGAGGGGGAGAGCTCGTCGCCGCGGGCGTCGATGGGCGCGGCGCCGCCGAGGGTGATGTGCAGGTCTCGCGTGAAGCGCAGCGGGAGCTCGTACCAGAAGCCCGTGGTGCGCACGCGCAGCGTCTGCGGCGCGTCGGGGACGCGCGTGTTGTCGATGTAGCGCGGCCCGGGGTCGTGGCGGCCGCGGCGGCCGCGCAGGCGTCGCCGGAGCGTGGTGGCGCGGCGCGCGAGCGCGAAGCGCACGGGGCGGTCGAGCACGGGGCGCGTGGCCTCGCTGAGGATGGCCCCGTGGGGGTCGAGGAGCTCGAGCGTGACGGGGCCGAGGGCGAGCGGCGCGCGGACGATGAGCGCGCGGTGGCGCGGGTCGTCGTCGACGACGGTGAGCGCGAGGGGGGGCGCGGGGTCTTGCGGGCGGAGCCACGAGGACGTCCACGCGGGGGGGGCGGCGCGGCGGGAGCGGGCGATGAGCTGCGGCGCGGCGGTGCCTGGCGTGGCGGTGAGCTCCCACGCGCGCGCGACAGGGCCTGCGGCTACGAAGGGGAGGCCGCCGTTGTCGATGACGAAGACACCCATGCGAGGCCCTTGCGCGCCCAGGAAGGTGCGCTCGCGGCCGTCGGCGGCGCCGCTCCACTCGGCGGCGAACTCGGCCCGCGCCTGCGCCGACTCGGGCGAGGCGAAGAGCGCGGCGTACCAGCCGCCAGGCGCGAGGGGAGGGGCGTCGGCGTCGGCGACCCTCGCGAGGAAGGCCGTCTGCGCCGCGTCGGGGAGGCGCCCCGCGAGCTCGTCGTCGGCGATGATGCGCAGCGCGCGCGTGACCCGCGAGAGGTTATCGAGGGCCCGCAGGAGCGCGCGGTCGCGCGCGCGCACCGCGTCGGGGCGGCGGTCGCTCCACTCGAAGACGGCGCGGCCGACGGCGAGGGCGCGCTCGGCGTAGGTGCCCAGCGCCGCGTACACCTCGGGGGCGGGATCGACCCACGCCGTCGGCGCCTGCGCGGCGCCCGCGGGGGGCGCGCGCTCGCCGGCGGACTCTTCGTGCCCCAACAGCTCGCCGTAGCTCGCGATGACGGTGTTCATGCGCAGGTCTGCGAAGGCCTCGGTGCCCATGAACGACGGCCTGCGGCCGAGGGGGAGCGCGTTGAGCGACGTGAGCGCGCGGAGCCACAGGCTCGCCAGGTCGCTGCCCGCGAGGGCCTCGGGCACATCGTCGCGCGAGCGCTGCAGCGCGTCTGCGAGGTCGGGCGAGGCGGCGATGGGCGCTTCGAGGAATGCGCGTGCGCGGCCCACGCCGAGCACCCAGGCCGCCTCGGCCGCGGTGGGCGCGAGGGCGCGCGGCGAGGTCGGCGCGACGAGGCCCGCGGGGAGGTCAACGCCCGGGCGCGCGCGCGCGCCGAAGAGAGAGGCGATGACGGGCGGCGACGCAGCGCCGTCGGGCACGGTGACGGCGCGCGCGGGCGTGGCGGGCGCGTTGCGCGCGACGAGCCTGAAGCGCTCGAAGGTGTCGGCCGCGCGGAGGTCGCGCACGCGTACGACGTCGCGCATCACGTTGACCTGCGCGAGGGAGACGTCGTCGCGGCGCCCGTTGAGGAGCGACCACGCCTGCTCGAGGCGCGAGAGGTCTTCGCGAGCGTCGGCGCGCGTGACGAGCTCGGCGAGCGCGAGGGCGGCGAGGCCCTCGCGCGGCGGCTCGCGGGCGCCGAGGCCAGGCCCCGGGTGCGAGCTTCGGCACGCGCGTGACACGAGGTTGAGCTCGACGCGCGAGAGCCATTGGGTGGCGCGGAAGTAGCGCGCGAGGGCGGGCGACCGCGCGTAGCGCCCGCGGGCCTCGAAGGGGGCGAAGTCGATCGCGCGGGGGCGGCCGAAGAGGTAGCGCTCGGCGCGTCGCGCGCCGGCGCGCGCGGCCGCGGCGAACTCGGCGATCGCAGGCTGCGGGCCGAGGGCGGGGGGGACGCTGCCCTCATCGACCTCGAGCAGCGAGCGGGCCACGGTGAGCACCAGGTCGGCGTCGCCTGCGGCCTCGTCGGGGAGCGTGCGCGACGACGAAGCCAGCGCTTCATGCATGCGCTGCAGCACGCGCGCGAGCATGGGGGCGAGGGTGTGCTCCTCGAGGTGCGCGACAAGGGGGGCGTGCAGCGAGGCTACCGCGTGGAGGATCGAGTCGGCGGAGACGTACACCGGGAGCTCGGCCTGCTGCGCCGCGCGATACGCGGCGGCGTAGCTCGCGGACTCGACGCGCTCGGGCACGACGAAGCCGTCGCGGGCGAGGGCCTCGCGCTCGGGGGCGGTGAGGCCGAAGCGGCGCTCGACGCGGTCGACGTAGCGGGGGGCGGTGGCGTGGTCCCACGGGCGCGGCGGCGCGGCGGGGGTGCGCGCGCGCGGCGCGGTGAGCACCGCCTCGACCGCGTCGCTCCAGGGTGCCTCCTCGTCGCGCTCGCGCGGCGCCTCGACCTCGGCGGGCACCTCGCGGAGGGCGCGCGCGTTCATCGCGGGGGCGGTGTATTCGGCTGTGAAGAGCCTCGGCCTCGCGCGCCGCGCGACGACGTCTCCGACCGCGGTGGTCGAGCACGCGGCAACGGAGCACGCGAACACCAGGAGCAGCGCGGGCACCGCGGGGGGCTGTACGCCCTCGTCGACTTGCGAGCGCCTGTGCATGAGCGAGGCTGTACTCAATCGCCTCGCGCGCCCGGGGTCAACTAACCCACACACGATCGCGGCCGCGCATCAACGGCTCGCCGCGAGCGCGACGAGGTCGGGAAACGCCGCGCCGGCGGCCGCGTGCGACAGCGCGCCGGGGGCCCACACGACCTCGGCGGCGGCGACCTTGTCAGGGCGCGGCGGCACCAGCGCGTCGAGCGCGGTG
>CANMAT010000781.1 GCA_947494865.1 Deltaproteobacteria bacterium | reverse complement strand
GGCACCTTGAGCAGGCTCGGCGCGGCCTCGAGGGCCACCATGCACCGGGCCACCTCGTGGGCGTTGCGGTGGGTGATAAACCACGGCGGCTTCGGAACCACCGTGAGAGGCCCGCGCACCACCGTCTTCTCGATGCCCTCGAGCATGAAGGTGTTGTGCACCCACCCGAGGCCGCCCTGCACGTTCTTGAGCGTCGACGACGGGTGCGCGCCCCACGGCGTGACCACCAGCGCGTAGGCGAGCGCGCTCCATTGATTGACGCCCACGGCGCCGTAGCGAAGCTCCTGGAGCATCTTCTCGAAGGCAGCCTTCGTGGCCGGCTCCGACTCGGTGCGCGGGTGAATGAACACCACCGCGCTCAGCGTGCCCCACAGGGTGTCGTTGCAGAAGCGCGTGGCCGCCGCGAGAAACTCGGGCCCGTCGCGCTCCTCGAGGAAGGCCTCGCTCACGATGGGGCAGAAGGGCTCGGTGTTGAAGAGCTTCTCGCTCTTGTCGTTGGCGTCGAGGCCGAACACCAGCGTCCACGGGAGCTCGCCGTCGGCCGCCTCGCCGAGCTTCACCACGCCCTCGCGGTCGCTCACGAGGGCCTTGTACCGATCGAAGGCGCCCGGGTAGTAGGCCTTGCGCGGGTGGTACGTCGACAGCGTCTTGCGCACGCGGGCGAGAAAATCTTCGCGCGCGGCCCAGTGCTTCGACGTCACGATCATCTTGCCCGCGTTGCAGTTGCACGACGCGTTGTTGGCCACCATCGTGGCCACGTTGTCGGCCATGAACTGCAGCTCGGCCTCGGTGTAGGGCCCCGGGGTGATCACCACCGGCGTCACGCACCCGAGCTCGCTCGTGATGGGCTTGGTGAGCAGCGGGTCGTTGGCGGCCATGCGACGCTCGCGCTCGGCGCCCGGCGGGCCCCACACGATGAGGTCGTGCGTGCGGTCCGAGCCCGTGATGTGCACATCATCGACGAGGGGGTGAAACGTGAGGTGCGTGCCCACGTCGGCGCCGCCCTTTACGAAGCGCAGATAACCCTTTGAAATAAGGGGTTCGAAGATGTCACGGTAGTGCGCGTCGAGGTACTCGTTCACGGGGTTGAGCTTCACCACGCAGACGTTGCCGTCGACGAACATCTTGTAGATGGCGTCCATCGGGGGGATGGATGCGACGTTGCCCGCGCCGAGCACCAGCGACACGCCCCCTTCGGGGTCGCGCTTCTTGTAGAACGACGCCTGCCGGCGCTGCGCCTCGTCGGGCGTAATGCCGTCGAGGAAGCGCACCTCGGCGGAGAAGCCGCCGTAGAGCGCCGCGTCGACGAGGGTGCTCGGAAACACCTTGGCCACCGACTGACCCCGCGAGGTGCGACCGAACTTCTCGACGCCGGGCCCCGGGTCGCCGGTGCGCGCCACGCGCTCGAGCGACTCGGCGAGGAGCCGCAGGTTGCGCACCGTGGCCATGGGGCCCGCGAGCCACTCCTCGCTCGACTCGGGGCCGTCGAAGCGCAGGCCCTTGGCCTCGCAGGCCGCGCGCACCCACGCCTCGGCGCTGGCCACCACGCGCGGGATGCACTCGCGCAGGAGGCCCGCGCGCTGACCCGCCGAGAGTCGCGCGAAGGCGCGCGCGTGGTCGCGCAGGGTCTTGAGGTCGGCGTCGATCTCAGCGTGCGAGGTCGACGCGAGGCTGCGCGCCGAGGCGCTCATCTCGAGGGATGCGTGTTCCATGGCGCGCGAAGCTATCACGACTTCTCGCGCTGATTATGCCCGCGGAGCCTAATCCGCCGCGGTCGCGCGCAGGTGCAGGCGCACCGTCGCGCTCTGCCCCCCACTGCCCGCGATCGCGGTCCACCCGATCGCGTCGTTGCAGCCGTCGCTCGCGAGCAGCGGGAAGGCCGAGAACGGCGGCGCGCCCGCGAAGCGCAGCCCCGGCGTGCCCACCACAGCGCCGTCGCGCGAGATGCGCGCGCGCCACACGCCGCCCGCGCGCTCGTCGCCGAGGCTGAAGGCCACGCGAAACGTGTCGCCGTCGAAGAGCACCGCGGGCTCGCCCGAGTTGCGCGCCCCGGCGAGCGCGACTGCCTCGCCGAGCGCGTCGCCGCCCACCGCCGCGCGACGAAACCACACGGCGTTGGAGGTCGGCGCGTCGAGGCCGAGCTGCATCCACGCGGCGCCGTACATCGTGCCGTCGGTGGCGAGCGTCGCGCGCAGCGGCCTGCCTCCCTCGCGCAGCACGATACGGCGCGTGACGGCCGCGGTCGTCGGGTCGATCTCGGCGATCGAGACGCGCGCGTTCGGGATGGCGACGTACTCGCTCAGCACGATCGCGTAGCGGTCGCGGGCCCAGACGAGCGAGGGCGCGAAGTCGGGGTCCGTGGTCGAGCGCAGCGCATCGAGCAGGGCCGCGTTGGGCTCGACGATCGCGCACGACGCGTCGATGCGCGACAGGTACGCGTGCGACTCGACGTTGCCTCCGCCCAGCGCGACCTGCCCCTGCCACGCGACCGCCCACTGGCGAAGCGGAGCGCTGTACGCGATGGCCACCCCCTGGTGCGGCGGGTGTTGTGTGCTGAGAAGGCGCTCGCTCCCGGCGATCAACGCGCCGTCGAAGCCGAGCCGTGCGAAGTGCGCGCGCATCCCCACCGTGAGGCCGTCGTTGGGGAGGTCGAGCCAGGCGAGGCCGTAGCCGTCGGCGCCGACGGCGAGCGCGCCGCGCGTCTGGTGCCGGTCGGACGCGAAGATGCGATGAACGCTGCCCGGTATGAGCTCACCGTCGCGATCGGCGCGACCGAAGTAGAGCCCGAAGAGCACCGGCGAGCTCGACTCGAGCGCGGACCAGGTGAACGCGTAGTCGCTGCCGTTCCAAACGAGCGCGGTGAGGTTTCCGGTGCCGATCGAGTGCAGCGCGGCGCTTCGATCGCCCACGAGCGCGGAGCACGCCACCGAGGGCCTCGCGTCGGGGCGGCGCCCGCGATCACACGGGGGAGGCACGTGGCGCTCCGCGCACGCCGCGCCGTCGACGCAGTCGGTCGCCACGAGCGTCTCCGTCGC
>CANMAT010000780.1 GCA_947494865.1 Deltaproteobacteria bacterium | reverse complement strand
GCGCGGTGCCACCCACGCCCGTGGTGCCGCTCACGATGATGGCCGGCGCGCGCATCGCATCGGCGCTGGGCCAGCGCGGGCCCTACCGCACGGCGTATACGCCCACGCTCGCGGCGCTGCAGTCGGCCGAGCAGCACCTGCGCGCGATGCCCTCCACGCGGCGGCGCTTCATCGTGCTGGCCACCGACGGCGCCCCCAACTGCGGGAGCGGCGCCGCGCAGGTGATCACGCAGATCGCCCGCATTCGCACCACCTACGGCGTCGACACCTTCGTGCTGGGCATCCCCGGCGCCGACCTGTCGCTCTACCCCTCGCTCAACACCATGGCCGAGGCCGGCGGGCGCGCCCGCACGGGGGCCATTCGCTTCTACGAGGCTGGCTCCACCGCGCAGCTCGAAACGGCGCTGCGCTCGATCACGGCGGCGACGCGCGCGTGCACCTGGCGCTTCGCCACGACGCCCGCGCGGCCCGACATGGTGACGGTGCAGTTCGACGGGCGCCCCGTATCCCGCGACGGCACCAACGGCTGGGTGTTCACCGACGGCACGAACCGCGAGATTCGCTTCAACGGCACCTCCTGCGCGCAGGTCACGGGGGGCACGGTGCGCACGGTCAGCGCGGGCTTCGGCTGCTGAAGTCGCCGCGCTGGCCGATCGGTAACCCCGACGTCAGGGTGCGAGGCCGAGCACCTCGGCGGCCCACGCGCGGCCGTAGGTGCGCCGCGCGAACTCGCGCAGGGCCTCGGCGTCGGGCGACTCGCGCAGCGCGCGGTAGTAGGCGTCCTGCGTGGCCCAGCGAAACGACTCGATCACCGAGCCCTGGCGGTAGAGGTCCATCGCGCGCCGCACGTTCCACGCGAGAAAGGCGCGAAACTGCGTGTGGTCGCGGAAGTACGCCGCGTCGTTCGCCTCGACGGCCATGCCCACGGCGAGGGCGTACGCGGTGAACTCCAGCGTGCCGGCCACGGCGTCGCGCCAGCCGTAGCGCCACTGGCCCGCCCGCGCGAGGCCCACCCCAACCTCGCTGCCGTTGGTGTACGCCACCCACTCGTCGAAGAGGTAGAGCGGCCTGTCGTCCCAGGCCGTCGACCCGGTGACGTAGGTGCCGAAGCGTGATCCGCGGAGGCTCGCGGGCACGTAGGGCGCCACGGCCGACTTGCGCATCGCGGGCTCCACCACGATCGCGACGCGGCCGTTCATGCAGTAGAAGCCGTTGGCGCGACGCCGCGTGGCGTTGAGGTTGTTGCGCGCGTGCGCGTTGATGCCGTGCGTCGTCTCGTGGCCGTAGGTCACCAGGTCGGCGTCGGCGTAGGTGTCGCCGTACGAGCTCGGGAGGTGCTGCACAATGTCGGTGAGCGCAGCGCCCCACGCGGGGTTGGTGCGCGCCTGCTGCGCGGGCCAGGCGATCCAGGTGACGTCGCCCGCGGCGCGCGGCGGCTCGGCACCCGCGGGCGGCGGCGGAGGAGGTGGAGGCGGCGGAGGAGGCGGAGGAGGCGGCGGGGTCGGCGTCGCTTCGCCGCCGATGCACACGTGGTCGTACGGCACGGGGCGCGTCTCGCACGACGCGGCGCAGGCGCGCGCGAAGAGCACACCGCCGCGGCAGGTGACGAGCTCGGACCCGCGGCACAGCCAGTTTGACCAGTTGGAAGGCGAGCACCGCTCGCCCGTGTTGCGGCCGCCGGGCGACGGCGTAGCCCCGCCGCCCGAGGCGCCGCTCGCGCAGTAGTCGTCGACGCCGGGGGGTTGCACCACGCAGCGGGTGGAGCACGTCTCGCGCTGGAGGCGGTTCGCCACGCAGCGCACGCGCGTGGAAGCATCGATGCAGCTCCAGACCGTCCAGCCCGCGTAGGCGCCGCAGGCCTCACCGGGCGGAACCGGCGCGGCGCACACGTCGTCGACGCCCACGGGGCGGCCCTCACACGACGTGGCGCAGGTCTCCTGCTCGAGGCGCCCGCCGATGCAGCGCACGCGCGTGAGGTTGTTCATGCACGTCCAGATCGTCCACCCTTCGAAGTCGCCGCAGGCCGACGGCGGCGTGGGCGTGGGCGTGGGCGTGGGCGTGGGCGTGGGCGTAGGCGTGGGCGTAGGCGTAGGCGTAGGCGTAGGCGTGGGCGCGGGGCCGTCTTCGGCGCGGCGCGCGGGGGGCGACCCCCACGCAGCGATCTGCTCCACGATGCGCGCATAGTTGAAGGGCACGTCGCCGAAGACGTCGCGCCCGGTGCTGTCGAGCACGTACGCGCTGTTCACGCGGAGCACGGCCGACTCGCGGTCCCACATCACGGGGCCGCCCGAGTCGCCGGGGCAGAGGCGTGCGGTCACGGCGCCGAGCGCGAACGAGAATTTGCGCTTCTGCCCGCTGCCGTTCGACGTGTTGCGGCGCGTGCACCCGAAGCCGAGGAGGGTCACGGGCTCGCCGCTCGCGGGGGTTCGCGACGCGATGGCCGCGGGCTGCGCCTCCGTCGCGGGCACCGGCGACGCGAGGTGAACGAGCGCGACGTCGCCGCGGTCCGACGTGCCGAAGCTGCGATAGAGGTCGACGGTGTACCGGAGCTGCGGCGCCGTCGGCGAGGCTTGCAGAATGAAGCGACCGTACGCGCCGGTGCGCGTCGCGGTGCGAAAGTCGACGCAGTGCGCGGCCGTGATGGCCACCGTCGGGGTGATCAACGTCGCGGTGCACATGCCGCCGCCGATGAAGATCGTGCCCACCTCGGGGCGCTCCCAGGTGATGGCGCCGTCGACGACGGGCGTGCCGCGCGCGAGGTCCGCAGACTCGCCCTGGTCGGCGGCGCACGAGGGCAGCGTGAACCCCAGCACGAGGCTCGCTAGGGCGGCGCGGTCGCGGGGAGAGAGAGATGCGGGCTTCATCGCGAGGGTCCTTTGCGCGGGTGCGTGGCGAGGGTCAGCGTTCGGCGAGGAGGGCGTCGAGGGCGGCGGTGATGCGCGCGATGCGCGGCGCGGTTTCGGCCATGCGCAGGCGTCCGAAGCGGTCGACCATGATCACGAAGGGGTACGCGCTGAGCCGGACGCGGCGCGCGATGGTGTCG
>CANMAT010000779.1 GCA_947494865.1 Deltaproteobacteria bacterium | reverse complement strand
GAGCGCTTCGGCGCGCGCGGGCCCCGCGGTCAGAAGAGGCAGACGAGTGGGAGGCAGATCGTCGAGCTGAGCGTGGGCGAGATGCCCGGGGCGGTCGCGCGGTGGTTGCGAACCACACGGCGGCAGGGCGACGTGTTGGTGAGCTCGAGGGTCATGTCCCAGAGGTTGTCGCCGTTGACGTCGCCCGCACGCCAGAGGCCCCAGCCGTAGTCGCTCTCGCCCGCGACGGGGGTGAACAGCACCGACGGCGCCGCCGCGATGCCCGCCGCGCTCCCGTGCTGCACCCGCAGCGAGTTGGCCCGGAGCGTCCACGCCACGTCGGAGAAGCCGTCGCCGTTGGTGTCGCCGAGGCCCGCCACGTGAACGTCGGCGAGGATCGCCACCGACGACGCCGTGGGCGCCGCGCCGAGCCCGTTCGACCCGCCCGGGTACACGCGCACCGTCGAGGCCAGCGCGGGCGTGCGCACGCTCGTGCCCGTGGCCATGTCGGCGTACCCGTCGCCGTTGACGTCGTAGGCGAAATCGAGGTCGAGCAGGCCCGTGATCGCGAACGAGTAGTTGGGCGCCGTGGCCGTGCCCAGAAACTGATAGACCGCCGCGCTCGACCCCACGACCACGTCGTCGAGGCCGTCGTTGTTGAGCTCGCCCGCGCCCTGCACGCGCGAGCCGAAGCCCGTGGCGGCCGCCGTCGTGGCGAGGGTGCGCCGCGACGCCGTCGCGAGGCCCGTCGAGGCGCCCGGGTACACGTACGCCACGCCGTTGGTGCACGCGCCCGCGCAGGCGCCGATCACCACGTCGCCGTAGCCGTCGGTGTTGGTGTCGCCCGCCCACGAGACCGACACGCCGAAGCCCGTGCCCGTAGTGCCCGAGAGCGTGAGCCGCGTGCCGAGGCCCGTGGCGCTGCCGAGGTACACGTACGCCGTGCTGAGCGTCGGCGCGCCCACGACCAGGTCGCCGTAGCCGTCGCCGTTGACGTCGCCCGCGGGCGAAACGGCCATGCCGAAGCCCGAGCCCGCGGTGCCGACGAGGCTCGTCGTCGCGGTGGTGCCGAGGCCCGACGCCGTGCCGTGGTAGACGCGCACCGTGGGCGTGGTGGCGTACTCGTCGAAGACGGCGAAGTCGGCGTAGCCGTCGCCGTTGTAGTCGGGGGCCACGCCGAAGG
This sequence comes from Deltaproteobacteria bacterium, assembly GCA_947494865.1. Classification (GTDB taxonomy): domain Bacteria; phylum Myxococcota_A; class Polyangia; order Polyangiales; genus CAISKJ01. The sequence continues at coordinate 1,881 of CANMAT010000779.1, read as the reverse complement.
CGGCGTTGCGCGTGGCGGTGCGCGGCGACGCGAACACCTGCCACACGGGCGACGCGGTGAGGCCGGTGTTGGTTCCGATGCGGCCGTAGAGGCGCCAGAAGAGGCGCCCCGCGGGGAGGTTGACCGTCGGCGTGTACGAGGCCCCCGTGACGCTCACGTCGAGCGCCACCGTGAGGCACGCGCGGTCGCGGCACACCTGGAGCCGCGCCCCGTCGGTGGTGCCCGCGAGCGCCCACGAGAACACCGGCCGCGGCGTCGTCGCCCACGCGAACGACGAGGGCGTGACGGGCTGCGGCGCGGGCACCGGCGCGCACAAGATGCCCGAGCCCAGCGCGATGGCGTAGTAGCCCGCGTCGCAGCGCTGCTGGCAGCGCCCGACGGAGCACGTCACGCTGCCGTTGGCGGGGGCCGTACACGCGGTGCCGCACGCGCCGCAGTGGGCGACGGAGGTGTTGAGGTCGGCCTCGCAGCCGGTGGCCGCGAGCGCGTCGCAGTTGCCGAAGCCCACGTTGCAGGTGCCGAGGCGGCAGACGCCGCGCGTGCACGAGGCCGCCGCGTTGGCGAAGGTGCACGGCTGGCCGCAGGCGCCGCAGTGCGACACCGACGAGAGCACGCTGGTCTCGCACCCGTTGGCCGTGACCGCGTCGCAGTTGCCCCAGCCCGACGCGCACGTGGCGATCGCGCACGCCCCGGCGGCGCACGCGGGCGTCGCGTTGGCGAGCGAGCACGCCGCGCCGCACGCGCCGCAGTTGGAGACGTTGGTCTGCGGGTCGACGCACACGTCGCTGCAGTTGGTGAGCGGGGCGCAGCTGCGCGTGCACACGCCCGCGCCGCACAGAAACCCCGCCGCGCAGGCCGCGCCGCACGCGCTGCAGTGGAGCGACGAGGTCTGCAGGTTGGTCTCGCAGCCGTTGGCCGCGAGGCCGTCGCAGTTGCCGTAGCCCGCGGCGCAGCGCAGCACCGCGCACGCGCCGCCGGCGCAGGTCGAGGTCGCGTTGGCGAGCGCGCACGCCGCGCCGCACGCGCCGCAGTGGGCCACGGTGGCGTTGGTGTTGGTCTCGCACCCGTTGGTGAGCAGCCCGTCGCAGTCGCCGAAGCCCGCGCCGCATGTGATGCCGCACGCGCCCGACGCGCAGGTGGCCGTGCCGTTGGTGCCGTTGCACGCGGCGCGGCACGCGCCGCAGTTCGCGGGCGAGGCGCTGGTGTTGGTCTCGCAGCCGTTGGCGGGCTCGCGGTCGCAGTCGCCGAAGCCCGCGTTGCAGCGCGCCACGGTGCACGCGCCCGCCGCGCACGCGGGCGTCGCGTTGGCGAGCGAGCACGCCGCGCCGCACGCGCCGCAGTGGGCGGCCGTGACGCGCACGTCGGTCTCGCAGCCCGTGGCCACGGCGCCGTCGCAGTCGCCGAAGCCCGCGTTGCACGCGATCGCGCAGCGCCCCGCCGCGCACGACGGCGCGCCGTTGACGGTGCTGCACGCGGCCCCGCACGCCCCGCAGTGCGCGGGCGCCGTGGCGAGGTTGGTCTCGCAGCCGTTGGCGGCCACGCCGTCGCAGTCGCCGAAGCCCGCGGCGCACGCGAAGCCGCAGGCCCCGCGCGCGCACGTCGGCGACGCGTTGGCGCGCGCCGGGCACGCCGCGGCGCAAGCCCCGCAGTTGGCCGTGTCGGTGGTGAGGTTCACGCAGCGCCCCGCGCAGAAGGTGGTCGGCGCGGCGCACACGCTGGCGCACGCGCTGCTCGAGCACACCTGCCCCGCGCCGCACGCGCGCCCGCAGGCGCGGCAGTGGGCCGAGGCGGTCTGCGTGTCGACCTCGCAGCCGTTGGCGGCGTTGCCGTCGCAGTTGCCCCAGCCCGTCGCGCACGCCGACACCGCGCACACGCCCGCCG
>CANMAT010000778.1 GCA_947494865.1 Deltaproteobacteria bacterium | reverse complement strand
TAGGAGCGGGGCTCGTCCCCGCCCGCGATGCGTGCCGTGTGTAGGGGCGGGGCTCGTCCCCGCCCGGTATGCGTGCCGTGTGTAGGGGCGGGGCTCGTCCCCGCCTGCGATGCGCCTGGGAGGCGCAGCCCCATCACGTCGCCTTGCCCTGTGCCTACGCGTCGAACACCTTGAGGTACAGCTCCGCGAGGCGCAGCGCGCCGCCGAGCGTAGCGATCGGCATCTCGTCGTCGTCGCGATACTCGCGCAGCAACCACGAGTCGTCGGGCTGCCGCGCGAAGTGCTCGACGTGCCGCTCGACCTGCGACACAAAGATCAGGTCGCGCAGCGTGGCGATGCCCCGGTAGCCCGTCGCCTTCTCGCCGCGATCGAAGGCCTCGGTGCTCTCGGAGAGCACCTCGACGAGCACCGTGGGGTTGGTGATCACGTCGCGCGTGTCGCCGTAGAGCGCGAGGGGGCCGCAGACCACCGACGCGTCGGCGTACACGAAGCCCTTGCGCAGCGGCACGTACACCTTGAGGTCTGACGAGAACACGCGGCAGGGCCCGCGTCGCGTCACGCTGCGAAGCTCGGCGAGCACGTTGGCCGTGATGGCGTTGTGGTCGGGCAGCGCGCCCGCCATCGCGTAGACCTCACCGTCCCAGAGCGTGTGCTTCTCGGCGGAGGCCTGCTCCATCGCAAGGTACTCGTCGATGGTGACGCGGGTGCGCGGCGCTGCGACCATGCGCGCGAGCCTACCTCACACTGCGACGCCCCTCCCACTCGAAGACACCCGCCTCGCGCACGGTCACAGAATGTCCCGCTGCGTTCGCATCTCTCTGGCGTCGCACGCGACCCCTGCACGATCATCCCGCGCGATGACCGCCCCCACCACGAGCGCCACGGTACGCGCTCACCTGCTCGACGCGTTGCACGCCGACCTCGTCGGCCCCTTCGACGGCGACGCCAACTCCACCGAGGTGCTTCGGCTCACGCCCTCGCGCTTCTACCTCTCGGGCTTTCTCGCACCGTCGGGCGCGCGCAACGCGGGCGACCCCACCGACGACGAAGACTTCGCCTCGGGGAGCGACAGCGACGACGAGGAGCAGAGCGAGCCCTCACCCGAGCCCAAGGTGCCGAAGCTCCTGCCTGCGTCGATCGGGCTCTCGGTGCTGCTTCCGCCCGGTGAGGGCGACGCGGTGCAGATCACGCTGCACTACGCGGAGTACCTCCCCGGCACGGCCGACGAGACCCCCGAGGGGGCCAAGAAGCCGCTGCAGCAATGGCAGCGGTACCCACGGCGCCCGGTGCGGTTGCGCGTGGTGCTCGACCCCGCGAAGCTCTCGAAGGGCGAAGAGATCCCCGGCTCCGAGGGCCTGTGGTTGGAGGGGCGCCTCGCGCCCGCCGACGCGCCGGGCCTCGCCGAGGGCACGCGCGCGCTGTCGCTCTTCGTGGTCAACCATCGGCGACCCGTCACCGAGACGGGCAAGGCCGACATGGCCTTCGTGTTTCAGGTGTCGTTGGAGCTGCGCCACGAGGTCGGTCTGGTGCCGCGCCCCAACCGCCGCGACGAGGGCTCCGACGACCTCGACGACCGCGTGGCCGACCTTCAGTTTCGCGACCGCGTGGAGTGGGCCGTCGGTCACGGCGTGTCGACGGAGCCGGTGCGCGTGGGAGAGCGCGTGGTGGGCGCGCGCACCGTGTGGCTCCCGCGCGCCGAGGTGCGCCCTGTGGTGAGCCACGAGCTCGACGCGCTCACGACCGAGATGGACGCCCTGGCCGCCGCGCCCGACGGCGCCACGCTGCGCGCGCAGCTCACGCCCCTGCTCGACGCCTACGACGCCTGGATCGAGGCGCAATACGCCGTACGCCTCGACACCCCGCGACGCCGCGAGACGCGCGAGGTGCTCATGGGCAACGCCGCGAGCGCCCGCGCCCGCATCGCCGAGGGCCTCGACCTGCTGGCCGAGCGCGACGACCTCTTCGCGGCCTTCGTGCTGGCCAACCGCGCGATGGCGCTCCAGGCCCGCAAGCGCGACCCGAAGCGCTACGAGAGCGCGGCGCCCCGGTGGAGGCTCTTTCAGCTCGCGTTTCTGCTGCTCAACGTGGCGGGCATCGACGACCCGAAGCACGCCGACCGCGAGCGCGTCGAGCTGATCTTCTTTCCCACGGGCGGCGGCAAGACCGAGGCGTACCTCGGCGTGATCGCCTTCACGCTCGTGCTGCGGCGCCTTCGTGGGCGCGCTCGCCCCGACGGCGGCTACGGTGTCACGGTGCTGCTCCGCTACACGCTGAGGCTGCTCACGCTCGACCAGTTGCAGCGCGCGGCCACGCTCGTGTGCGCGCTGGAGACGCTGCGCCGCGACGACCCCGCGCGCCTCGGTGATGTGCGCTTCAGCGTGGGCCTGTGGGTGGGCCGCACGGCCACCGCGAACACGCTCGCCGAGGTGGGCGACAAGATCACCACCTGGAAGACGCAGCGCGACAACAAGAAGGCCCCGTCGCCCCTTCCGCTCACGCACTGCCCCTGGTGCGGCTTCGAGCTCGACCCCGACACCGCCACGCTGCAACCCTCCAAGAGCGCGCCGACGCACGTACGGGTTCTGTGCAAGAACTTCCGCGCGTGCGACTTCGGTCAGGGCAACAAGCGCCACGCCGAAGAGGGGCTTCCGCTCGTGTTCGTCGACGAGCAGGTGTACCGCGAGCTGCCATCGTTTCTGGTGGCGACCGTCGACAAGTTCGCGATGGTGCCCTGGCGTGCCGAGGCGGGCATGCTCTTCGGACGCGTTCACTCGCGCGAGGGTGGGCGCTTCTTCGGCACGCCCGATGGTGCGATCCCCGCGCGCAGCGCCGAGGTGATCCCCGACGGGTTGCGTCCGCCCGAGCTCATCGTGCAAGACGAGCTGCATCTCATCAGCGGCCCGCTGGGCACGATGGTGGGCCTCTACGAGACGGCCATCGAAGCGCTCTGCGAGCGACGGTTGCCCGAGCGTGACACCGTAGGGGCGACCCTCGGGTCGCCCACAAGCGGGAACGACGATGTCGGGCGGGGCACGCCCCGCCCC
>CANMAT010000777.1 GCA_947494865.1 Deltaproteobacteria bacterium | reverse complement strand
GCACGGCGTGGCGGGCGCGCGCGCGGCGTCGGCCGACGCGTCGGAGGCCGCGGATCGCTGTGCGGTGGGTGAAGAGGCGCCGCGGCACGCGGCGGCGAGGGCGAGGGCGAAGAGGGCTGCGCGGCGCATGGGGGCGCCTGTCTATCACGGCACCCGGTCAGAGCGGGTGGCGCGCCGAGCACGCGCCCACGGCGCCGCTCGAAGGGAGCGAGGCCGAGTGGACCCAGCCCGAGCGCGTGCACTGATACCAGATGCGATCGAAGCGGCTCTGCACGCACACGCCCACGCGCTCGTCGCGGGTGCGCGTGGAGCTGTAGCAGGTGTCGCCGGTCTCGGGGCGCGGGGTGGGCGTCGACGCGCCGAGGGGATGGGTGCCGTTGCAGGCGCCCTGCGAGCCCTGGCCCGCGCGCCACAGGCCGCTCGCGCACTGGTACCAGCGGCTGTCGGAGCGGCTCTGCACGCACGCGCGGGCCGGCATCTCGCGGCCGAGCGTGGTGGACCAGCAGCGGTCGCTGTTGCCGGCGCTGCCCTGCGAGCCCGCGGGGCGCTCCCAGTGCCAGGGCTCGCTGGGCACGGTGCGCCGGAAGCCGAAGCGGGAGCCGTTGTTGGCGAGCCAGTTCGCCACGCCGCTCGCGCTGGAGTTGAGATCGAGGGCGAGGCCGCTCTGATGGTTGGAGTAGCCCGGCCGCGCCGCGAGGTTGCCGCCGTTGCAGCTGCGCGTGACGTAGCAGTTGTAGAGGTAGCGCTGCTGCTCCATCGTGCGCCAGCCGCTCACGACCTGGAGGCGCACGCCCGCGCGGGCGGCGGCGGCCTTCATCGAGCGGTAGGCCTCGGCGGTGCGGTACTCGACGAGCTTGCCGTCGACCTCGGTGACGCAGATGCTCACGGGGCGCCCCGCGGAGTAGCCCGTCGCGTTGCGGCAGGCCGTGGTCGCGTCGATGTGCACGCCGGTGCCGTCGTCGCCCTCGACCACCATGCTCGTGTCGAGGCGCGGGGCGAGGCCCTCGATGGGGCCGTCGACATCGGACGACGGCTCCTCCGTGTGATCTTCGGCGGCGAGGGGGTCGATGGAGCCCTCGTACTGCTCGCGCTCGGTGATGGGCGAGTCGGGGATCGCCGACTGTCCCGCGGCCTCGATGGTGGGGTCGGCGCCGGGCGCGCAGCCCGCAGCGAGCGTCGCGAGAACCATCCACCCAGCCCGAGAGATCGTGGTGCGCATCGCCGCGTTGCTCCGTGTCGAGGGCCCACCCAACGTCGGCCCTGTACGCTCACACAATGCACCCTGCGGGCCACGCGCGTGAATCGCTGAACGCACAGCAACCGCCGAGGGTTTTCACGGAGCTCTGCCGATGCGAGCCTCCGACGCGGCGCGTTGATCCAGTGCAGTGACCACCACACGACCCGCCCGAGGGAACAGTGTTGTGACCAGCGTCGAACTGTTGAAGCGCAGACGCTGGCGTGACACCCGCTAAGGCCGCGTCGGGGGTTGGAGGCCGAGGCGCGCCATGACGAGCTTCATGTCAGCCCACGTCTCTGCCTTTGTGGCTTTGACCGTCTCCGGCGGCTGCCGAAGGATGTACGACGGGTGCCACGTGGGGAGCACGGGGATCCCCTCGTAGCTGTGCCACCTTCCGCGGAGACGCGTCATCGAGTCTTTGGTGTCGAGGAGGAAGCCGACCGCCGTGCGGCCGAGCGCGACGATGACCTCGGGGCGCACCAGGTCGAGCTGACGTACGAGGAAGGGCGAGCACGCGTGCATCTCGTCGGCCTCGGGCGTGCGGTTGTACGGCGGCCTGCACTTCACCACGTTGCACACGTAGACCTCTTCGCGGTCGAGGCCCATCGAGCCGATGATGCGGTCGAGGAGCTGCCCCGCGGGGCCGACGAAGGGCGAGCCCGTGCGGTCTTCCTGCTCACCGGGGCCCTCGCCGATGAAGCACAGGCGCGCGAAGGGATTGCCGCGGGAGAACACCGTGTTGGTGCGCTTCTGCACGAGGCGACACGCGGTGCAGCCCTTCACCTCGTCGTGAATCACCTGGAGCGCGGCGACGCGCGCGGGCCCTTCGAGCGCGGGGCCCCGCGCGCGCGCGGCCCCTTGCGCCGCGGCCTCTACGAAGAGCGGGCGTACGGCGGCCGGGGACGCAGGGGGGCGCGCGACGGGCGGCGGGGGCGCGCTCGGCGCGGCGGCGTAACCGGGCGCGACGACGGGCGCGGGGGGAGGCTGCGAGGGCGCGCTCGGCGGTGCTGCGACGGGAGAGCCTTCGAGGGGCGGCGCTTCGCCCCGTGCTCCTTCGAGGGGCGGCGCTTCGACGGGGGCCTCGGGGGCCGCGGCGCGCGCGGCCGGGAGCGAGCCTTCGCGCAGGAGCTCCACCGCGCCGAGGTCGCGCTGCCACGCGACGTGAGCGATGAGGGCGCGCGTGAGCTCCGTCAGGTCGTCGCGGGGAGAGTCTGACATCGGTTGTTTCCTACCACCCGACGGGCGCGATGGGCCACTCTCGCGCCTCCCCGAAGGACGGATGCCCGCCGTGATGCCGCGCCTGCCTCGCCGACCGCTCGTGATCGCGCTCGCCCTCGTGGCCGCGTGCCGCGCGTCGAGCGGAGAGCGGCCCGCGGACCCCGCGACGGCGCGCGCGTGGAGGCTCGAGGGCGTCGTGCTCAACACCGTGTCGCTCGGCGCGCGAAGGCGGCCCGTTCGGTACGTGCTGCACGGCGGCCCGGGGCTCGACCACACGTACCTGCGCCCCTCGATGGACCGCTTCGGACGCGACGCGGCGCTCGTGTACGTAGACCTCCGCGGCCACGGGCGCTCGTCGGCGCCCCCCGACGCTGACGGGTACACCATCTCGTCGGCGGCCGACGACCTCGCGGCCCTCGTCGCCGCGCGCCACGACCCCCCCGTCGACGTGATCGCCCACGATTTCGGCGCCGCCGTGGCCGTGGCCTTCGCCGCGCGGCACGCCGACGTGGTGCGCCGCGTGGTGCTCGTGTCGCCGCTGCGCGACGCCGCGCAGGTGCGCGCCGTGGCGGGCCGCTCGCGCGACGCCCTCGG
>CANMAT010000776.1 GCA_947494865.1 Deltaproteobacteria bacterium | reverse complement strand
CTCCGCCGTCGCGCGTCTCATGCAGCGCGCCCTTCTCGTCCCCCACGAGCACCGCGCCGTCGGGCGTGACCGTGAGGCTCGTGAGCCACCGCGTCGAGGGCGAAGGCACGTCGACCCAGGTCTCGCCGCCGTCGGTCGATCGAAGCACGGCGGCGCGGTCGAGCACCGCCCAGAGGGCGCCGTCGGGCGCGAGCGCGAGGTCTTGAATCCACCCAGGGCCCGATCGGCCCAGCGACGTAAGCCTCGGTGTCAGGGGTAGATCCTGCCCTGTCGGGCGTCGAGGTGCGGCTCCGCTCGAAGCCCTCGATGGGGGGTGACCCGCACCGCGCTCACTAGATCGCGAGCCCCAGCGCGAGCTCGGGGATCCCCGCCGCGGGGAGCGCGCCGCCGCCCTCGACGCGCGTGGCGCCCGCGCGCAGACTGCCCGTGAGCCGGGTGGTGAACGGGAGCTCAGCCTGCACCCCGGCGCGCGCGTACCAGCCCGTGAAGCCCTGCGCCGCGACGGCGGTGTTGAACGACGACCACCCCGCGCCGAGGTACGCGCCCACCCACGTGATGGGCATCACCTGCACCTCACCGCCGACGTTGGCGACCAGCGATCCGTCGGTGCCGCCTACCACGTCGGTCGACACGCCGAGGCCGACCTGCTGCGCGGGAAACCCGCCGAAGAAGGCCCTCCCCCCGAAGCCCGCGACGGTGCCCGTCTCGCCGGGGCCGAGGCGCGGGATCAGCGCGAACACCGCGCTCGACTGGACGGTGAAGCCCACGCGATCGAGCGGGGCGCGCGCGAGGCGGAGGTAGCGCTCGGTGCTGCCCTCGTACACAGCCGCGCCGCGCGACTGGTCGGCGAGCTCGGGGGTGAGCGACGAGAGGGGCACCGACGAGACCGTTCCGTCGGGGTTGTCGAGGTAGAGCATCTCGTCGGGCGGAAGGCCCATCCAGCCGTCGTAGCGGGCCCCTTCGCTGCCCGCGAGAATGAACACCACGAAGGCCGCGCCCACGACCGCCGCCACCACGGCGGCCGCGCTGCTGCCCGATCCGCCGCTCGAGCTACCCGAGCTGCTCGAGCTACTCGAGCTCCCGGAGCGGCCCGATGTGCCGCCTCCGCCGCCGCGCAGCGACGCGCGGCTCGCCCAGCCTACCGGGTTGTTTCGCCAGAGCGAGGGCACCGAGTACGCGCTCCCGGCGTACCAGTACACCGACGGGAGCACGGTGACGGTCTGCGTGGTGGGCAACGCGACTTGCGTCGACGGCGGGGCGTCGGACGCGAGGAGCCGCTGCGTGGTGCGCACCGCCTGCCAGCGCGCTTCGGGCGCCGTGCGCGCGAGGCGCTGCAGCTCTTCGCGACGGAGGCTGTAGCTCGACGAGAGGCACCCCGTCGCGGTGAGCGAGAGAGCGGCGACCGACGCGACCGCGCGAACAAGAGAAGGACGCATGGGGTGGAGTGTAAGCGTCACCGGGGAGCGCGAACATCCCTCGGCAGCGGACGCGGAGACAGCGCCGAGACGCAGCGTTCGCGCCGTTCGCGCGCGATGCGAATGCCGTCGACGCGCGCAATCGAAGGGCTGCGCGCCGGGCCCCCGATTCTGGGGCGTGGTGCGCTCCTTACTCGGCGGATGATCACCACCGACATTGCGCAGCCGCGACGGCCGATGGTAGGTCGGCCGCCCGATGCGCGACGGCAGCGCTCTCGCAGCCACCGAAGCCATGACGTACCTCCCCGAGCACACGATCCCGCTCCGCGAGATCACCAACGCCCTCGCGTTCTCCCCCGACGGCGCGCTGCTCGCGCTCGCCACGCGCGACAAGCACGCGCACAACCTCCTGTACCGCGTCGGCGACTGGAGCCCGCAGCCCGCGCCGCGCTTCGCTCGCTACGACCTCCGCTTCGCCGCCGACGGCGCGCTCGTGGTCGCGGGGGTCGGCGTGGAGCGCTTCATCCCGAACCCCACGAAGCTGGCGAAGAGCGCGTTCTCCATCCCCGGGCACCCGAAGGGGATCACCCGCATCGAGGTCTCCCCCGACGGGCGCTGGATCGCCGTGCACAAGTACCTCGACCGCCTGGAGCTGTGGTTCGTCGGGGTGTCTCCGCCGGAGCAGCGCTGCTCGGTGTGGACGGGCACTGCGCAGCTCTTCTTCTTCGCCGCCGACAGCGCGCGCTTCTTCCACTCGTCGCACCACTACGAGGCCGGCCACCCCGTCGACGCCCTGCACGAGATCGCGCTGCACGCCGACGGCCGCACGCAGGGCCCCACCGACGGACCGTTGCCCGACGGGCTCTCGGCGCATCACGCGGTGCGCGCGACGCCGCACGGGCTCGTCACCCTCGGCTTCCCGGAGCGCGACGTGGTCGTCTACGACTGGGACGCGATGCGGCCGCGCCGTCTCGGCGTGCGCTCGCTCGAGGGCGCCGCCGCGGTCGTCGGCTTCGCGGTCTCGTCCGACGGTTGCCACGTCGCGGTGCAGGTCGGCACCGACCGGGACGATCGTCCCCGCGAATGGAAGCTGGTGGTCGTCGCGCTCGCGACCGGCGAGGAGGTCGGCGAACTCCCGATCGGCACCGTCTCCGCGGGGCACCTCGCGCTCTCGCCGCGCGCGGAGCGCATCGCCTTCACGCGTTCCGACACCGACCGCGAGCTCCGGATCTTCCGCCGCGATGCGTAGCCCTTCTCACGTGGACTGGTGCGACACCCCTTCGCCGTCGTGCGATGCCGCTGCGCCTTTGCGCGTCACCCGTTCTGCTGCGTCGCGAAGTGCAGGCGCCAGCCGTGCGGCTGCAGCGCCTGCGCCAGCCCGAGAAGGTCGTCGTGCTGCGCGGCGGTGAGCGCGAGCAGCAGCGAGAGCCGATACGCGCTGCCGGTCTGCAGGGCCGTGAGCGCGCGCTGCCGGCCCTCCAGAGCGGGTAGCGCGGGCGAAGAACTGCCGCGCCGACCGGCTCGTTTCTCCACCTTGCGGGCGGCCACCAGGCGCTCCCGCTCGCGCAGGAGCGCCTCGCGCTCGCGAACGAGGTCTCGGGTGGCAGCCTGAAGACTCGCCACGTCGACCCGAGATTCGCGGGT
>CANMAT010000775.1 GCA_947494865.1 Deltaproteobacteria bacterium | reverse complement strand
GCTTCGAAGAGGTGCGCGCGGTGATGCAATCGGAGCTCGACGCGATGGTGCGCGAGGGCGGCTACGGGCTTCGCAGGCCGTGGTAGGCGCGATGCAGGCCTTCCGGGGTGTGATGCAGGGCTTCTGGAGGCGATGCAGGCCTTCCGGGGCGTGAGGCAGCCCTTTTCGGGCCTGAGACAGCGCTGCGGGGCGTGAGGCAGCCCTTCTCGGGCGTGAGGCAGCCCTTCGCGGAGGCGAGGTAGCCCTTCGCGGAGGCGAGGTAGCCCTTCGCGGAGGCGAGGCAGCCCTTCGCGGAGGCGAGGCAGCCCTTCGCGGAGGCGAGGCAGCCCTTCTGAGCGTGAGGCAGCCCTTCGGGGCGCCCTCACGGTCGCCCGTTCGTGCCGGTCAGCGCTTGCGCTTGCGGGCGCGCACGATCGCCGTCGCGCAGAGCACCAGCGCCGCGAGGCCCTCCGTGCGCGCGTCGCCCTCGCCGATCGCGCTGCACTGGCAGCCGCGGCGTGGCGGCGTGACGAGCACCGCGTCGCCGTCGTCGACGAGGGCGCCGTCCGTCGTCGCGTCGGGGCGCGAGGCGTCCGTCGCGGGCCTCGCGGCGTCGACGGTCGCGCCGTCGGTCACCGTCGGTACGTCGGGCGCGCCCGCGTCGGCCACGCGCGCCACGTCGGCTACGCACTCGCCCATGCGGCACGACTCGCCGCTCGGGCAGAGGCGCGTGTCAGGGCCCGTCTCGCACGCGTCGCGGCACGATCCGCCGCGGCAGTACGAGCCCGTCGGGCACGTGACGCCCGCGCAGTCGTCGGTGACGCAATACCCGTCGGGCTGGCACGACTGGCCCGCCGCACAGGGCGTGCACTGGCAGCCCGGGACGCACAGCCCCGACGCGGGGTTGCACACCTCCATCGCGTCGCAGGTGACGCCCGCGCACGGGTCGGCGCAGCGCCCCGCGCGGCAGATCTGCGCGTGCGGGCACGTGACGCCGTCGCACACGCCCACGCACGCTCCGCCCGCGCATCGCTGGCCCACGGGGCATGTCACGTCGAGGCACGCGGTCTCGACGCACACGCCCGTGCGGTCGACGCAGGTGCGGCCCGGGAGGCACCCGAGCTCGCCCGAGCACTGCTCCACGCACGACCCGCGGTCGCACACGAAGCCCCGCGCGCAGAGCCCGGCGCCCTCGTCGACAGCGCCGTCGCAGTTGTCGTCGAAGCCGTTGCAGCGCTCGTCGCGCGGTGTGGTCACGGCGCGGCAGGTGGTGCCCGTGCCCGCGCAGATGTTCACGCCCGTGGCGCACGCGCCCACGGCGCCCGCCACGGTGCAGGGCGTTCCGCCGCCCGCGCAGCCGCCCTCGAGCACGCCGCCGCGGATCTGAAAGCGCCACAGCCCCGGCGCGCCGCCGGGCACGTTCGAAGTGCGGCACACGTCGAGAATGGCCATCGTGCGCGACATGGGGAGCGCGACGAAGTTGCGCAGGTCGCCCGCGTCGAAGCCCACCTGCGCGGGCGTGCCGCCGAGCCCGCCGGAGCCCCCCGAGGCGTCACCCGTGGTCCACTGGCAGCGGTTGTAGCGAAACTCCACGTCGAAGTCGCCCGTGGTCGCGCACGTGTTGCTGGTGGTCATCACGAGCTGAAAGTCGTTCTGACGGTCGTCGTGGGCGCTGTAGTACCCGACGTTGTTCCAGGTGATCACCGCGCGGTTGGGCTCGACGTGAAAGCAGACGTTGTTGCGCGCGGGCTGTCCGCCGCCGCGCGTGTCGACGTCGCCCCACCAGGGCGCGATCATGGGCTGCATGGCCACGGGAAAGGGCGCCGGCGTGTACTGCGCGAGGGCGCCGTGAAATGTGATGTTTCCGTTGGTGTTCACGTACATCGCGCGGTAGGTGGCGCCGAAGAAGCGCAGCCCCGCGGGGAAGGCGCGGGTGATGTCCACGGGCGCCGCGGTGAGGCCCGTCGTGGGCGGCGGGCCCGCGTAGGAGCCGTCGTCGTTGGGGTGCACGCAGTTCTGCGGCAGCCCGTACCCCGTCGGGCCGCCGAAGCCCGTAAGCAGCGGCACGGCCTCGACGCGCGCGACCGATGCGACACACCCCACGAGCGAGACAGACGCACCCAGCGCCGCTCGCGCGAACCTGCGCGACCTCATGGCAACACCCTCGGCGCACGGCCCTCGCGCCGCCCCTCGCGGCGACGGCTCCTGCGTGCGTTCTTGCGGTGATTGGCCGCCCGCGGGGGCGCTCGTTCAGAAAACGTCGCGGCCCCGAGCGGGCGGGCGGCATTTTCGTGAAGCCGGGCGTCGGCTGCGACGATTCACCCGCGAGAACTTCAATGCGCTTCGCCCTCGCACTCCCGCTCCTCCTCGCGACGTCGCCGGCGCTCGCGCAGCGGGCGGGCGCGCGCTGCGCCCCGCGCGTCGAGGCCACCGCGGCGGTGCCGCCCGCCCTCGTCGCGCGCCTCACGGCCGCGGTCTCGTCGGGCGCGATGGCGGCGCCGGTGCAGTGTCCGCTCGTGCGCTTCGACGTCGTCGGGGCCCACCTCGTGATGACCGCCGTGCTCGACGACGGCCGCCAGGTGGCGCGCGTGCTCGCCTCGCAAGGCGACGCGCTCCCCACGCTGGTGGCCCTCATGGCCACGCCGCCGATGCCCGAAGAGTCTGCCCCCGAGGCCCCGCCCGCGCCCGCCGCGCCGCCCGCTCCCCCGGCCGCGCCGCCCGCGCTCGCGCCGCCGACGCCCGCGCTGCGCGCCGCGCCCGCGGCCCCCGCGACGGCGCGCTGGGGGCTGCGCCTCGGCGCCTCGCTGGGCGTCGGGCGCGTCGGCCACGCGGGCTCGCTGCGAGCGACCGTCGACGTCGAGGTGCTGCGCGGGCGCTGGGCCTTCGGCGCGCGCGCGGCGTACGAGCGCGCGGGCCGCCGCGGCGAGGCCCCGGCGGGCGCGGCGGCGACGATCTCGACGCGGCACCGATGGGTGGCGGGGCGGTGGGAGCTCGACGCGGGCCCCGCGCTCGGCCTGCGGTGGAGCGAGAGCCCCGGCGGCGGCGTGGTGACCGCGCGCGTGGGCGCCGAGGCCTCGGCGG
>CANMAT010000774.1 GCA_947494865.1 Deltaproteobacteria bacterium | reverse complement strand
CGGAGGGGGCGGCGTCGTGGCAGGGCGGCGAGGTCAGTGCGTGCGGCGCGCGGCGACCTTCGCGCGCACATCGTCGGGCAGGGTGGCGATGTACTCGTCGGAGAGCGCCCGCAGCGCGTCGTCGGGGAGCGCGAGCACCAGGTGCTCGGGCGCGAGGCCCGCCAGGCGCTGCTCGGGCGCGAGGCCCGCCAGACGCTGCTCGGGCGCGAGGCCCGCCAGACGCTGCTCGGGCGCGAGGCCCGCCAGGCGCTCTTCAACGGGGAGGTTCTGCACGATCTTGTCCCAGGCGCTCTTGTAAGACTGGTCGACCTTGGCGGCGTCTTTCATCAGCGTTCTCCACTCGGGGTCTTCTCGAAACCTTGCCACGCACTGCGCGAGAAAGTGAAACAGCGCGCGCTCCTCGTCGTCGAGCAGGGGGCCATCGCCGGGGTAATCGATGTACTGCGGAGCCACAGTATACAGCAGGTGCTCGTGCTCGCTCGGCCACGCCGCCGCGCTCTCGACCACCCGCAGCGCGAACACGCCGAGCGCCCCCTCGTGCACCCCGGCCAGCGCGCCCGGCGAGAGCTCACCGCCGAGCAGGCGCAGCTGCGCGACGAAGCGCGGCGTGAGCGTCGGCGCGATCACCCGCAGCGCGAGCAGCGCCGGGTCGCCCAGGCCTTCGAGCACCATGTACTGCGCCGCGTAGCCCAGGAGCTGCAGCGCGTCGCTGGCCTCGAGCGCGTCGGAGGGGCCCTTGAAGTGCACCAGCGTGTGGTCGCGCAGCCCGCCCAGCACGCTCACCAGGTGCGTGGGCGTCGGCGCGGCGCCCGCGCGCCGCTTGCGGATGATCACCGTGTCGACGCGCTGCGGCTCCTTCGTGAGCTGCAGCTCGGGGATCAATCGGTACCACGCGCGCGGCAGCAGGTGCTCCAGCAGCACCACCAGCAGCGGGTGCCACGCCGTTCGCATGTGACGCAGCCGACGAGGCGTACGCGGTGCCATCGCCGGACGGTAGCAGCGGGCTCCGGGCGCGCGGAAGCGCCGCCGCGCATCGGCGCGCGGAACACGTGTGCCGCTCGGGCGGAAGCCGTGTTCCGCTCGCGGGGAGCTCAGCTCACTGAATGCAGGCGTAGCCCGTGGGGGCGCAGAGGCTGCGGAGGGGGTTGCAGCAGTAGGTGCCCGCGCCGCACACGGCGGTGCCGCACGCGACGCCCCGCACGCAGGCGCCGACGCCGTCGGTGTCGCGGCACACGTAGCCCGACGCGCAGCGAATGGCCGCGCACGAGGGGCCGTTGGGCACGCAGCGCGCGCTGGTGCCGTTGTCGACGCAGTGCGTGGAGGCGCTGCAGCGCACGGTGGCGCAGCGGGTGATGCACGTCCAGTTGCACGCGCGCGCCGCGGAGCACGACCACACGCCCACGCAGGACGGGGTCGTGAGGCGCTGCTCGGCGCAGTCGTCGCCGGCGGCGCAGTACGAGGCCACGCGGCGCAGGCGCGCCACCGCGCGGCCGCCCGCGGTGAAGGTGAGCACGTCGCCGCGGAGGGTGTAGTTGTACCCGCCGAGGAGACCCGGCACGGTGACGCTCGGGTCGCTCAGGCGGAGCTGGAGCGCGCGCGAGGTGGCCGTGAGCACGCCCTCGATGCGCACCTCCGACGGGCACGGCGCGCGGACGCAGCGCACGCCGCTGTCGACGTCGGCGAAGAAGTGGCGCCCCGCGCCCTCGGGCGTGGCCGTGAACACCAGCCCGCGGAACACCCCGAGGTCGCCCTGCCAGGCGCCGACGAGGTTCTCCCACGCGCGCGAGGTGCGAGCCTCTTCGCTCGTGTCGCCCACCTCGGCGGGCACGTCGGGGCCGCCGTAACAGCCGCCCAGCGTGGTGATCGAGATCGAGAGCGCGAGGCCGAGCGCGAGTCGCTTGAAGTTCATGAGAGTCCCCCGGTGTTTGACCCGCTCGCATGCGCCGATCGGGCGGCGGTGGGATATCTCCAGCGACACCTACACGCAACCCCCTGTAGGGCGTTTCATCACTTCGAGGAAAGTCTCGGCGGTGTTTGTCGCCGGTGGCGACGGGTGAAGGCTTCGCGCGATACGGTTGCGCGGCTCGAAGAGGGAGACATCGGCGATGCACCGTTCTCGCTTTGCATGGTTGTTCGCGCTGACGGCGCTGGCGGGCTGCGAGTCGACCTCGTCGGCGCAGGGCGTCGACGCGCGCGTGAGCGTTGATGCGGCGGACGTGAGCGACGCGGGCGACGCGGCGGGCTTTCACGGCGTTGCCATCACCGCGTGGGATCGCACGATGCCCGACGTCGACGCGATCGGCTACGAGGTCGACCTGCGCGTTGATGAGTCTACCGCCGGGAGCGAGGCCTTCACGGCGCAGGTGCGCGGGGTCTTTGTGGCGACGCGCGCGCTCGACGCGCTGAGCCTCGACTACGAGGGCGACGACGTCGACGCCGCCGAGGTCGACGGGCGCCCCGCGCAGGCCTCGCGCGCGAACGGGGCGCTCACCGTGGCGCTCGGGCGCACGGTGGCCGAGGGCGAGCGCTTCGCGGTCACGGTGCGCCTCCGCGGGAGATTGTTTCAAGCCACGGGGGTCAACCCCAACGACTTTCGCGCCTTCGGCGGGCTCATGGCGTTTCAGCGCAACCGCGCGGGGCGCAAGATCTACGAGTCGCTCAACTGGCCCTCGAAGGCGCGGCGCTGGCTGCCGCTGCGCGATCACCCCCGCGACGGCGCGATGCTGGCGATGCGGGCCACGTTTGCGAGCGCGTACACGGTGCTCTCGAACGGGCGCCTGGAGTCGACGGCCGACAACGCCGACGGCACCCGCACGTGGAGCTATTTCTGCGCGACGCCGATGCCCACGTACGACATCCACGTGGCCGCCTACGACGACTGGGCCGAGACGGCGGCCATGTCGGAGCGCCACCAGCGCGCGGTGCGATGGCTGCCCTACGCGGGCGACCGCGCGGCGGGCGAGACGATGTTCCGCGAGCTCCCCGCGGCGATGGATTACTATGAAGACACGTTCGGGCTCTTTCGGTGGGAGCAGGCGGTGTTTCTCGAGGTGCCCATCTTCG
>CANMAT010000773.1 GCA_947494865.1 Deltaproteobacteria bacterium | reverse complement strand
GGCGCGCGACGGCGTGCGCTACGACGTCGACACGCCCGACGGCGACACGGCGCAGCGCTGGCTCGCCGCGCTCGGCCTCGACGCGGGCGCGCGCGCGGTTCGGGTGGTCACCAACCGCCCCCTCGCGCAGGGCGTCTTCGCGTACTTCGTGGGAGGCTTCTTCGCGATGCCCCTCACGGGCCTCACCATGCTGGTGACCTCACTCTTCGGCCGGCAAGACAGCGTGGGCATGAGCCTCGCGATGACGTACCTCGCGATGCTCCCCGCGTACTGGTTCGCGGCGCGCTCCGTGGGGCACGTCGACATCACCATCGGCGCCGACGGCCTCTACGCGGGGCGCGGCTGGCGGCGCACCTTCGTGCCCATCTACGGCGTGCACTCCGTCGAGGCGCCCCCGTCGAGCCCCGAGACCGTCGCGCTGCGCCTGCACTCCGGCGAGGTGCGCACCTACCGCATGGAGACGCGCGGCGACGCCCTCGCGGTGGTGCAGCGCGTCCGCGATGTGCTCGCGCTGCACCAGATGGGGCTGCCCGACGCGGTGCAGCGCGCGCTGTCGGCGCAGGGGCCCGCGACGCCGGAGGCGTGGCGCGATGTCTTCGTCGACGCCGTGCGCGGGGCGACCTACCGCGACGTGTCGCTCTCGCTCGACGACCTCACGCGCGTGCTGTCGGCGCCGAGCGCGACGCCCGCGCAGCGCCTCGGCGCCGCGATGGCGGTGCGCGCCCTCGACGGCGCCTCGCCCGTCACGCGGGTGCGCGTCGCCGTCGAGCTCGTGGCCGACCCCGCGATGCAGCAAGCGCTCGAGGCTGCCGCGCAGGCCGTGACGGCGCCCGCCGCGCGCGCGGCTTCGCGGTAGCCGCGCCGCGGGTGAAGCACCCGCTCAGGCCTTGGGCCGCCACTGGTTGGCGCGGACGTTCTTCGCCGCGAGGCTCGCGGTCTCTTCGACGCGCTTCGCCCGCGTCGCGTCGGTCTTCGCGAGCGCGATCCACTGGAGAATCGCTTTGCGCACGCCGAGCGGAAACGCGTCGAAGTTCGCCCCCGCGCCCGCGTGCCGCGCGAAGGCCGCGCGCAGGTCGTCGGGCGCCACCGCCGCCTCGCTCGTGTCGAGCAGCGTCCACGATCCGTCGGCCTTCGCCGCCTCCAGCGCCGCCAGGCCCGCGGGCGCCATGAGCCCCGCCGGCAGGAGCCTCGCGATGCGAACCTTGTTGGTCGCCGCCCACCCGCTCCCCCGCTTGCGCGGCGCCACGTAGAGCTTCGTGCGCAGGGCGTCGACGGTGCCCGGCCTGCTGTCGACCCACCCGAAGCACAGCGCCTCCTCGACGAGCTCGTCGTACGTGAGGGTCGGGCGCCCCGACGACTTCTTGTACGTCACCACCCACACGCCGGGGCTCGTCGCGTGACGCTCGGCCAGCCAGGCGCGCCACGCGGCCCGGTCGCGCGCCTCGAAGTGCTCCCGTGTATCGATCGGCGCAGCGGACGCCCTCGCGGACTTCGGCTTTGGCAGACTCATCGCCCCTCGAAATGCACGCTCGCCGCGCCGCGCGCAACGGGGCACGCTCACACCCTCCAGCGCACCGTGTGGTACCCGCGGCGCTCGAGGATCCCTCGCACCTGCTCCGGGGAGCACTCCGCGGTCTCGTCGGCGAAGCGCTGCGCGAAGCGGCCCGCCGCGAAGTAGAGCGTCCAATACTGGTCCGAGGTGGGGCCGCCGCCCACGAGCTCGAGCTCGCCGCGCGCGAGCGCCGCGAGGAGCACCGCGGGCGTCGCGTCTTGCTTCGCGATGAGCGCCACGAGGCTCTGGTACCGCGACGGCGAAACGTCGTGTACGGCGCTCGCCGCGGTGCCGAGCGTCGCGCGCTTGAGCTGCTCGGCGCGGAGCGTGCGCTCGCCGCTCTCGGCGAACTTCGTGTAGCCCGTGGCGGCGTCGCCCGCGAAGGCCGTGTTGTAGAGCCCGCCGGCGACCTCGATCACCAGGAGCTCGGTGTGAATCCTCCACCCGAGGGCACCCGTGGCGAGGCGCGCGCGCAGCGCGAGGTACGCGCGCTCTCCCTCGGCGAGCACGGCGAGCGTCTCGGCGGGAACGGGCTCGGGCGTCGCGCCGGCGGCGAGCGCCTTGTCGAGCGCCGCTTGCACCGCCCAGTCGTTCAGCGGGGAGTACGCGCACAACGCGCCGTTGGCGCCGAAGAAGACCTCGCGCCCGCCCATGGGGCCGCCCAGCAGGAGGAAGCGCCGCGGCGCGAAGGCGAGCCACGAGGTCCGTTGTTCGCGGAGCGAGTGCGCGAGCTGCGACGTCATGCGCGCGAATCTACACGTCGTACGTGCCGCGCACCGCACCGTGTCGTCGCCGCCGCGATCGAAGCTCGCGCGCGAGCGGCGCATCGGGACACGACGCGCGGCGCGCGCCCTCGATGGTAGAAGAAGCGCCATGTTCTACCGCTTCTCGCAGAACAACACCGGGGGCTTCTACGTCGGGCCGCAGGAGCTGATCGTCGAGGCGTCGAGCGTCGAAGAGGCTGAGGCGCGCGCCGTCGCCGCGGGCGTGTACTTCGACGGCGTGGCGGCCGAGCGCGACTGCGATTGCTGCGGCGACCGATGGTTTCGCGACCCCGACGCGTTCGCCTCGCGCGAAGAGGCCATCGCGTCGATTCTCGACACGCGCCAGCACGAGGCCGACAGCCCCGTGTATCAGTTAATCGAAGCGCCCTGAGCGGCGGGCGCTGCGTCGATCGCGCGCCGCGGCGTCGTCCCCTCCGCCGAACCAGTACGCCTACTACAGCACCCTCCGCTACGTGGGGCCCGACTGCAGAGACGCCGACCTCCGCACGGCGACCGCGTCGTTCACGCGCCCCCACGCTCGCGTGGCTCGACCTCGACGGCGACGGTCGCACCGACCTCTGCGCCATGCGCTCGCCCGGGCGCGGGCTTCGGGAGCCCCATGCTCGACGTGGCCTTCAACGGCCTCACCCTCGACGGCCCCGTGGCCTCGCTCGCGGCGCCCATGTTCTGGGACAACCGCGCGCGCTCCCTCGAGCAGCAGGCCCTCGGCCCCATCGCCGAGGAGAGCGAG
>CANMAT010000772.1 GCA_947494865.1 Deltaproteobacteria bacterium | reverse complement strand
TGGCACTTCGGGGAGGTTCCGCTGCACGCGGTGTGGCTGCCCGAGGCGCGTGACGACGCGCGCGTGCGGGCGGTGCTGGAGGCCTACGCAGCGTGGAGCGCCGAGCGCGCCGACTGGTGGACGAGCGCGACGCCAGGGCACGGGTGACCGCGCAGGAGCCGTCGCGGGGCGCCGCTCGGTAGCATCGCGGAGACACGGCGCGACCGCCCGGCGCGCCCCGACGGAGCCCACGACCCGTGGCGGAGCTGCGACAGAAGTTCCATTCGCGAACGCCGTGCAAAATACATATTAATCTGGGGTAAAATTATCGTAAACCCGCACCCGTCGTCAGGCTCCGCTGCGAACGGCGGCACAGGGACGACGAAGGAGTGTTTTCGATGCGCTGCGATTCGACGCAGGGTCGAGCACGTGCGCCTGGGTCCGTGGGGCCGAGCGCGTGCGTGTTCCTGGTGGGCTGTCTCGTGAGTGCGTGCAACGGCGTGCCGGCGCCCCTCGACGGCGCCGTCGCTGACGCGTCGGACGACGCCGCGCGCGACGTTGCGCCGGCGGTGAAGCAGCCCGCGATGCGCACGGGGCCCGGGGGACGGCCGCCGCCCGTCGCGTCGGGGCCCACCTTCGGCGCGCCGCTGCCGGGCCTCACAGCGGCCCAGCTCGATGAGTTCGCCGACGGCCTCGAGGAGTTCAGCAAGCAGGAGACGGTCGAGGGCGGCCTCGGGCCGCTCTACAACAACACGGGCTGCTTCGTGTGCCACGGCGTGCCCGCCACCGGGGGGAGCACCAACCTCTTCGTGACCCGCTTCGGCCGCACGGCCAACGGCGTGTTCGACCCCATGGACGGCGCGGGCGGCTCGCTCCTCCAGCAGTCGGCCATCGACCGCCTCGCACGCGAGTTCTTGCCCGCCACGGCCAATGTGACGGCGCGCCGCCAGTCCACGCCGCTCTTCGGCCTCGGGCTCGTCGAGGCCATCGAAGACACTACCATCCTCGCGGTCGCCGCGAGCGAGCCCGCGGCGGTGCGCGGCACGGTCTCCATGGTGCGCGACGCCGTGTCGGGCACCATGCGCGTGGGGCGCTTCGGGTGGAAGTGCCAGGTGGCCACGCTGCTCGACTTCTCGGGCGACGCCTACGTCAACGAGATGGGCATCACGAACCGCTTCTACCCCCGGGAGAACGCGCCCAACGGCGACGCGCTCCGCCTCGCCGCCTCGGACACCGTCGCCGACCCCGAGGACCAGATCGACCCCGCCACGGGCAAGAGCGACATCGACTACGCGGCGGACTTCATGCGCTACCTCGCGCCGCCCCCGCGCATGCCCTTCAACCCGCCGGAGCTCGCGGGCGAGATGCACTTCATGGCCGCGGGCTGCGCCGACTGTCACACCCCCGTGATGAACTCGGGGCCGAGCCCCGTCGCCTCCCTCGCGCGCCGCCCCGTGGCGCTCTACTCCGACCTCCTGCTGCACGACATGGGCGCCCTCGGCGACGGCATCGCGCAGGGCGCCGCGTCGCCCACGCAGATGCGCACTACGCCACTCTGGGGTCTGCGCGTGAGCGCGCCGTACCTCCACGACGGCCGGGCCAACACGATCGCCGACGCCATCACCGCCCACGCCGGCCAGGGCGCCGCCGCGCGCGATCGCTTCCAGGCACTCACCCCGGCGCAGCGCGACGAGCTCCTGGCCTTTCTGCGAGCCCTGTAGCCAGCCCCGAGCTGCTGCAACGCTGCGCTGGCCACGCGCCGACGCGTAGCCCTGCCAGTATCGACGGGTCGGCGTAGATCTCGAAGCGCGTGCTGCCCGCACCGGGCGTGTCGTCGGTCCGTTGCGGTCATGGTGATGGCGCGGGCGCTCGTGGTCGCGACCCTCGCCGCGGTGTGCGCCGCGCGTCGACCCTGTCAGGGGGTACCCCCTTCGAAAACATCTTTGATCTTCGAAGAACGTGTTTTGTCCGACCGGTCGGACAGCGCCGCGCCAGGCCCGCCGACACGTGGTGCCACGCGCTCGCTGGCACGCGGTGCTCCGGATGGGCGCCGTGTTCACCGGAGAGGGTGTTGACGTGTCATTCCCCTCTAAGCAGTGATGCGCGGAAGGGCTTTTCTACCGTCACGACGCTTGTTTTGCAGCGTTCCATCGAGCCCCCACCCGCGCTGCCGCGCGTCACTGCCCCCGCGGAGCGAGGGCTGGGCGCGCGGTCGCGAGGGTCGGGGCCGACGGAAGGGTCGCGTACTTCCGTGGAGCGGTACTCAGAACAAGAGCCGCAGGCCGAGGCCGAGGTCGCCTGGAGCGCCGGTCAGCGACACCCGCTGAGCGCGCGGACGCGTCGACGATGCGTGCAAGATGAGCGCGGTCACCCCCGTCGCGAGCAGCGCTCCCCCGGCGACAAATCCCGCCGTCGCCAGCGTCTCGAGGGGCTCCCGTTGGTCGTATTCGCGCTGGCACTCGACGCCGCCGAGCACAACGTCGTTGGTGACGCCGCAGCGACGGTTGTCGTTGAAGGCCGTCGCGTGACCGTTGCGCAGCACCAGACCCGCCGCCCCGACGACGATCCCGACGAGCCCGAGTCCGGTCCCAGCGAGACCCAGCGCGAGCCACGGCGGCCGCGACGGTTCGGGCTGTCGCAGAGGTTGACGCGGCGGCGCAAGGCCCGCGAGCGGACCGATCGCCGGTCGCGCGGTGACGACCGCCAACGGGGGCGCCGCGGGAGCGGGCGAGAGCGCGACCAGCACCCGCACCAGCCCATCGGGTCCGCCAGGGACGGTCTCTTGCCGCACCTCCGTGACATGCCCCGGAGCGCGCACCTCGAACGTGAGCACACCGGCCGCCACGCGCAGCGGCTCGCGCAGCGGGAGCGTCGCCGCGCGTCGCCCGCCCAACCAGAGTTCCGCGCTCGGCGTCTCGCAGCGCACGTCGATGCGGCCGACGCGGGCTGAGTAGCGGCGCAGGTCGCCCTCCAGGCCTCCGTCCGCGCTGGCGCGGTTCGCGATCACCCACGAATCTGTCCGCAGCGCGAGCGCCGCGCGCAGGTGCTCTTCGGCCTGCACCCACTCGCCGAGCGAGGCCTCCGTGGCCGCCAGCC
>CANMAT010000771.1 GCA_947494865.1 Deltaproteobacteria bacterium | reverse complement strand
GAGTTCCTCGATGAACTCCATCGGGAGCACCCACGCGCCTTCGTGCTCGAATGCGTCGAACACGCGCGCGACGTTGGTGTGCTCGACCGACACCGCGAGGCCCATCTCACGGACGAAGCGCGCCAGCGCGTCGGACGTCGTCGCAGCGAGCGACGGGAGCATCACCTCGAGCGCGCGCACCTGCCCCGTGCCGTGATGGCGCGCGCGAAACACGGCGCCCATTCCCCCGCGCCCGAGGAGTTGCTCGAGGACGTAGGGGCCCACCACCGCGTTGATCGTAAACGCATCCATCAGCCGGAGGAGTGCTCGGTCGAGATTGCACGCCTGTAACGTCACCCGCTTGGGTGATGCCACCGGTCAACGGTCACGCTTGTGCTGTTCGGGGGGCTCCCATGGAGCACTCACGGAGGACGTCCAGGGGCGGGTGCGCGCTTCGCAACGGCCTCGTGCCACGATTCACGCGCTTGTGCGGGTGTGGTAGTCGAAGCGCATGGGCGTCGCCGCGAAGCGCATCGATGCGGTCCACTATCCGGAGTCCGACGACATGGGGGAGCACGAGCTGCAGCGCTTCATCGCCGAGCTGCTGCGTCCGCTCATCGCGCGTTGGCTGCAGCGCCAGTTGCGCGTGGCGCGCGCCGGGGCAGACACCTTCTTCTACTTCGTCGAGGGCGATCCCCGGCGCGTCCGCGCGCCCGACGTGTACGTGATCGACGGCGTCTCGCAAGACGCCCTCGAGGTCGGCTCGTGGAAGACGTGGGAGGGCAACCGCCCCTCGTTCGCCCTCGAGATCGCCGGCGACGACTACAAGAAAGACTACCTCGAAGCACCCGCCGACTACGACGCGATGGGCGTCACCGAGGCCGTGATCTTCGACCCCTGGGCCACCGCGAAGAGCCGCAAGCGCGTTCGCTGGCAGGTGTATCGGCGCGTGGCGAAGAAGGGCTTCGTGCGCGTCGAGTCGACGATGAGCGACCGGGTATACTGCGAGTCACTGGGCGCGTGGCTGCGTCGTGTCGAGGTCGATGGGCACGTGCGCCTGCGCGTCGGGTTCGGCGATGGGGGCGAGGAGCTCGTTCCCACCGACGCCGAGGTCGCCGAGGCCGAGCGCACCGTGCGTCGCATCACCGAGGCGCAGGCCAGCGCCGAGCGCCTCGCGCGCCAGGCCGCCGAAGAGCACGCGCGCATCGAGAAGACCGCGCGTGAGAAGGCCGAAGCGGAGCTCGCCTCGGTGCGCGCGGAGCTCGAGCGCCTGCGTCGCGGCGGGTGACGCGCCTCGGCCCGCAGTAAAGCGCGACGTAGAGCACACCGACACGTCGCCCGATCTGTGAAGTCACCCGTTCGGGTGACCCCATAGCGGCCCGGTGCTTGCGCGACATCCACGCATCGGCGTTGCACGTCCCGGTGCCGGCAGTGCAATCCTCGCGTGATGCCCCTCAGCCCCGGCGCCTCTGTCGGTGAGTACCGGATCGAGCGCTTTCTCGCGCGCGGCGGGAGCGCCGATGTCTACGCCGCGACGCACAGCATCCAGGGCCGCCGCGTCGCGTTGAAGGTGCTCGCGCGCGCGCACGGCGTCGATCGCGACCGCGCGCTCCGCGAGATCGCAATCGCGCGCACGCTCGACCACCCGGGCCTGGTGCGCTTCGTCGATCACGGCGTCACGCCCGACGAGAACGTCTTTCTCGCGATGGAACTCCTCGAAGGACAGACGCTCGCCGCGCGTCTCGCCGAGGGGCCGCTGCCCGCGGAGCTGGCCGTCGCGACCCTGCTCCAGGTGACGCGCGCCGTGAGCTGGGCCTGGGAGCGCGGTGTCGTGCACCGCGACCTCAAGCCCGGCAACGTCTTTCTCGTCGCGCGCCCCGACGGGATGCTCGACGCGCGCGTGCTCGACTTCGGCCTCGCGCGCGCCTCGACGAGCCACAGCCTTACGCGCACCGGCGACCTGCTCGGCACGCCCGGCTACATGGCCCCCGAGCGCATTCGAGGCAGACGCGAGGTCGATCCCCGGGCCGACGTGTGGAGCCTCGGCGTCACCCTCTACGAGTGCCTCGCGGGCGTTCTCCCCTTCGACGGTGAGAGCGCGCTGGGGGTGATGTTTCAGGTCGTGTACGGCGCGCCGATCCCGTTGGAGCGCCGCGTGCGAGCGCTCCCCGACGATCTCCTTGCGCTCGTGCGCGACTGCCTCTCGCTCGATCCCGATGGCCGCCCCGCGTCGGCGAGCGCCCTCCTCGAACGCCTGTGCGCCCTCGGTCCCGTTGCGCCGCACAGCGATGCTCCCCCGGCGCGTTTGCCCGACGACGACAGCGAACTCCGGCTCGTGATGGCCGTGCTCGCACGCGCCCCGCGCGACCCGTCGCTGCTCCAACAGTTCATCGACGACACGGGCGCGGAGTCCTTCGCGATCCCGCAGGGAACGCTCTGCCTCTTCGGCCGCGAGCGCTGGGATGAGTCTGTTCCCGCCGATGCGCTCTCCCTCGCACGCGCGGTCGCGCTCACCGCTGGCGCGGTGTCGCTCGTGAGCGCGAAGGTGCTCCGCGGAGAGGCGCTCCCCGCGGCCCTCGTCGACGCCGCCGTCGCCGCCCTTCCGCCCCGCGGCATCGGCATCGACGAGGGGAGCGCCGCCCTCCTCCGCGGTCGGTGTACGGTTCACACGGTCGACGGGCGACGGAGCGTGCCCATGCTCGAGCGTCACGGAGACGAGAGGCGCCACGCGACGCCCTTCGTGGGACGACGCCCCGAGCTCACGTGGCTGCTCGATCTGACCGGGCGCGCCATCGCGAGCAATCGCGTCACCGCGGCGGTGCTTTCGGGCCCCGTCGGCATCGGGCGAACGCGGCTCATGGAGGAGTCACTCCGCGCGGCCAAGGAGCGCTGGCCGGGACTTCACGCGCTGCGCGTACGTTGTGACGCCGCCACGGCCGACACGCCGCTCTCGGGGCTGCGCGCGCTGCTCGGCGAGCACCTGCCCCCGCGGGTCGCGAGCGCGCTCCAGACGCCGACCCGCAGCGGCGACCCGCAGAGCGCCCTCGATCGCGCGCGCGCCCACGTCGAGGGCGTCTTCACGTCGCTCGCGTCCGACGCGCCGGTG
>CANMAT010000770.1 GCA_947494865.1 Deltaproteobacteria bacterium | reverse complement strand
TACTGGCAGCGCTACCAGGGCCTCATGGCCGGACAGACGCACGCGATCGTGGCGTCGACGTCGGCCACCACGGGAATCCTCAGCGCGAGCTACCTCACCATCCCGACGCAGGCCCCGGTGACGGTCATGGGATCGCCCGTGTGCATGAGCGCGCAGACCATCCCCGCTGCGGGCGGCGTGTTCCGCGGCAACAACACCGCGAGCACCCTGCGCGTCGGCGGCATGGGCGGGCTCACCACCTCCTGCGGCATGTGCGGCCCTGGCGGTCGCACCGCGGTCTACCGCCTCACGCTCGCCGCGCGCCGCCGCGTGATCGCCACCATGACCGGCGGCTTCGACACCTTCCTGTGGATCAACGCCGGCGCCACCTGCCCCGGCACCAACGTGATGGGCGCCTGCAGCGACGACGCCGTGGGCCTCACCTCGCAGATCGACACCACCCTCGACGCGGGCAGCTACTGGGTCATGGCCTCGGGCTGCGGCACCGGCTCGGCGGGCGACTACACCCTCGACGTGCTCACCCTCGCCCCCTGATCGCCCCGCCGATCTCTGTGTGCGCGGTGGTGTCGCCGCGCGCTTCCCTTCGCATCGCGTAGGCCTTCTGCACTATCCTCCGCGGCCGATGGCTGACCCCTCGTCGCTCACCTGCACGCAGTGCCAGGCGCAGCTGCCCCCCGACGCGACCTTCTGTCTTCGCTGCGGCGCGCGCGTCGTGCGCGCGTGGCCGACGCCCGCCGCCGCGCCGGTCCCCGCGCCCGCGAGCCGCAACCGCAGCGGCACGCTGCTCGGCGTCGCGATGAACACCACCGCCGCGCCCGGCCCGCAGGTGGCGCCCGCGCCGCACTCGCCCGCGCCGCACTCGCCCGCGCCTTCGGCCCCTGCGCCCGCGTCGCCCTCGGAGCCCGCGCCCGACGCCACCGTCGCGTCGCCGCGCCGCGTCGCCAACGCGCACGCCACGATGGTAGGGGTCGTGGCGCCGGGGCCGGGCGCGACGCCCGCCGCGCCCGCGTCGCCGCGCAGTGGCACGATGCAGGGCGTGGCCCCCACGATCGGCGCCGTCGCGCCTGCCCAGGCAGCCGCCCGCACGGGGCAAACGATGCAGGGCGTTGCCGTCACCCCGCCGCCCGGCATGCCGCAGGCCGCCGCGCCGCAGCCCGCGATCTCGTCGACCGGTCGCCACCGGCGCGAAGTGATGCTCGGCTCCGACCCGCAGGGCGCGGCGCACGCGTGGCCGCAGACACCATCGCCGCAGGGCGCCCCCGTCGACACCTTCGACGGAGACGTTCCGGGCCTCCCGAAGCGCCGCGGAGGCTCGGTGTTCGGCTGGGTGTTTCTGGGTCTCATGGCCGTGGTCGGGGCCGGCGCGGGCGCGTGGTGGTACACGCACCGCCCGCAGCCCGAGGCGCCCATCACCGCAGCGTTGCGCACGCAGCCTGGCGGCGCGCAAATCGTGTCGCTCACGGTGCCCGACGCCGCGGGGGCGCGCGTTCGTTACAACGGCGCCGAGCACGCGCTCGACGCGCAGGGGCACGCCGAGTTCGCCGTCACGCTGCCCGCGGGTCGCGTGGGCTACGTCGACGTGCCCATCGAGCTGGTGCGCGCGTCGGGCGCCGTCGAGCGCCGCGGGCTACGGTTTCTGGTGGCGTGGCGCGCCGAGACCGACCTGCGCAGGCTCGCCGACGACCAGCCCAAGGTGCACATCAATTTTCATGTGATGCGCGGCTCGTCGCTGTGGATCGCCGGGCAGCCGATCCGCGTGTCGGGCGAGACGGGCATCGCCGAGCTCGCGGGCCCGCCGCCTACGCCCGCGGGCGACGGCGACGCGCGGCGCGAGCGCTACCCCGTACGCGTGGTCACGCCCGACGGCACCTCCATCGAGGAGCAGTACGAGCTCCGCATCCCGCGCACGCAGCTCCGCGTGCAGACGCCGTCGCCCGTTGCGATGTCGCGCGAGGCGAGCGTCGCCGTGCGAGGCACCGCGCCGACGGCCACGCGGGTGCGCATCGGGGGCACGGCGGCCACCGTCGCGGGGGGCGCGTTCTCGGCGGTGGTTCCGCTCGCGGTGGGGTCGAACTCGCTCGACGTGGTGGCCTACGCGCCCGACGGCGCGCCCGCGCTCGTCAACGTCACGGTGTACCGCGACGTGACGCCCGAGATGTACCTCACCACCGGCGGCGGCGACCGCGGCGTCGCGGCGCTCACGGCGCAGCCGCTGGTCAACGGCGCGCGCCTGCGCGTCACGGGCACGGTGCTCGGTCAGGTGCTCGAGTCTCCGTCGGGCCGCACGTGCCAGCTCGTGGTCGAGAGCCGCGCGTGCCCCAGCGGCCGCTGCACCACGTGGATCGACCTGCCCGACGGCGCGCAGGTCTCGTCGGGGGCGCAGGTCGAGGTGGTGGGCGAGGTGCGCGGCGCGCGCGCCTACGCGCTGGCCTCGGGCGAGCGGCGCAGCGACCCCGTGGTGATCGCGGTGATCGTCACGCCGCGGCGGTAGTTTCAGCGCTTGAAGAATCCGAAGAAGCCCTTGCGGCTCACGCCGAGCGATTCGAGCTCGTCTTCGCTCACGTCGCCCGTGCGCTTCTCCGGCCAGAGGTCGTTGTAGGTGTCGAGCGCGTCGCGTTCAAAGAACGTCCCGTGCGCGTCGCACACGTGCATGAGGTGAACGCTCCCCTCGATCTCTTCGAGGCGCAGCGGGCCCCGGCAGCTGGGGCACGAGAGCACCGCGCGCCGCGGCTCGAGGGGGCCAAAGGTCGACGACACGTTGCGCACCGCGCGGGCGAGGTCGTCGTTGCGCTCTCTGCGCAGCGAGGCAACCTGCGAGGCGGTGATGAAGCCGCCGCCGCACTTCACACAGGCGTGCGCCTCTTCGCCGCCGCCGCGCACCCGCGCCATCGCCTTCGCGCAGCGCGGACACCCCGGGGCGCCGGCCTCGCCGGCCTCGCCCTCGGCGGCGACCACCACGACGCGCTCGACGACGCGCTCGATGACCTTCGGGCGCGGCGTCGAGGTGGCGCCGCAGAACGCGCAGGTCACGGCGGCGGAGACGGCGTGCGCCGCGAGGGGCGCGCCACATTGATCACAGAGAATGG
>CANMAT010000769.1 GCA_947494865.1 Deltaproteobacteria bacterium | reverse complement strand
GGGGCGCCGCGGAGAAGCTTGCAGAATTCTCGCGAATGCAACGCATCGGGGCGACAGTGACGACGCGACACGTGTACCCGGGGCTGTGGATAACCCTGTGGACGGTCGCACAGAAGGCTAAGACCGACCGGTGGAACGCGACGCAAACGAGCTCTGGCAGAAGGTGCTCTCCTCCCTCGCGGGCAAGGTAGGGGTGCAAATGATCGACAAGCTCCTGCGCCCCCTCGAGGCGCTCGACGCGGCGGGGTCGGTGCTCTTGCTCCGCGCGCCCAACGACTTCGCGCGCGAGTGGGTCTCCAAGGCCTACACCGCCGCGATCGAGGAGCAGCTTCGAATTCTCACCGGCGAGCGCTGGTCGCTCCACTGGGCGTCGAGCACGCTCTCGGTGGGCGCTCCGCTCCCGAAGCTCTCCCCCGCGCCGCGCGTGGCGGCTCCGCCCAGGCCCGCTGCCCCGCGGGTGAGCGCCCCGACGCTCCCCAACACGCCCACGCACGCCTCGCAGGCGCCCGCGCTGGCCTCTCCGCCGCCGCGCGTGGCGCCCGCGCAGTCGGTGGCCGCCCGCACGGCCACGGTCTCGTCGCACGCCTCGGTGGGCGCGGCGGCGGGGTCGTTCTCGGCGGGCCTCTCGCCCAAGTACACCTTCGAACAGTTTGTGATCGGGCCGTCGAACCAGGTGGCCCACGCCATGGCCATGGCCATCGCGAACCTCTCCGGGCGCCGGGTCAACGTGCTCTTTCTCTGCGGCGCCACGGGGCTCGGCAAGACGCACCTCTCCAACGCGGTGGGCCACCGGGTGCTCGAGCAGAAGCCCGACGCGCGCATCGTGTACGTCTCCGCCGAGACCTTCACGAACGACTACGTGGCGGCCATTCAGCAGAAGAAGATGGACGAGTTTCGCGGCCGCTACCGCAACCAGTGCGACGCGCTGCTCATCGACGACGTGCAGTTTCTCGCGGGCAAAGAGGGCACGCAGGAGGAGTTCTTCCACACCTTCAACGCCCTGTTTCAGCGCGACGCGCCCATCGTGCTCACGAGCGACGTGCTGCCGCAGAAGCTCCACGGCATGGCCGAGCGCCTCGTGTCGCGCTTCGGGTCGGGCCTCGTCGCCGAGGTGTACGCCCCCGAGGTAGAGACCCGCGTGGCCATCTTGAAGAAGAAGGCCGAGCAGGAGAACGTGCGCATCGACGACGACGCCGCGTTCGCCATCGCGGGCGCCGCGAGCACCAGCGTGCGCGAGCTCGAGGGCATGCTCATGAAGCTGGCGATCAAGGCCAGCATCTCGGGGCGATCGTCCATCGATACGGCCATGGTGCGCGAGACGCTGCGCATCGGGCACCGCCCCACGGTGGTGACCATCGACGACGTGCAGCGCGCGGTGTGTGAGCACTACCGCATCAAGCAGGGGCAGCTCACGGGGCGCGACAGGCACCGCGAGGTGGCCCTGCCCCGGCAGGTGGCCATGTACCTCGCGCGGGTGCACCTGGGCACGTCGTTCCCCCAGATCGGGGCGAAGTTCGAGGGCAAAGACCACACGACGGTGATGTCAGCGGTCAAGCGCGTCGAGAAGCTCCTCGGCGAAGACCCCGAGGTGCGCCTCGTGGTCGAGACCCTCTCGGTCAAACTGGGATATCCCCCGCCCAACGCCTCCACCAGCACTGAACCGATGAGGGGCCCCCAGTGAGCGCCGCCCCCTGTGGATCACCCTGTGGAATCCCACGCGAAGTCACCCGCTCCCTCCCTGTGGATCGCACCTGTGGACAGTTCGGGCTCCCGATTGTACCCAGCGCGTCCACAGGGTACGCCCGCTTCCCCATCCCCTTCGAAAGCAATGCGGTTACGGGTACTTACAACGACTTCCCCCGTCTCCACAGGATCTAGATACTAGGTACTGTTTCTAAATTCATTTCTCCTATCAAAAGAGTAGAAGACAGGGGCATCACTCCCCTGCGAGTACAGGAGCCGTCGAGATGGAGTTCGTGGTCAACAAGCGAGACTTCGTGAAGGGTCTCAGCCGTGTGCAGAGCGTGGCCGACAAGAAGTCCGCCATGCCCATTCTGGCCAACGTCTTGATCGCCGCCGACGCGAGCGGGAGCGTGCGCCTCGCCGCCACCGACCTGCTCCTCTCGGTGACGGGTACGATGCGCGCCGAGGTGAAGAAGCCGGGCTCCGTGGCCCTGCACGCGCGGCACGTGTTCGACACGGTGCGCGCCCTCCCCGACGGAGACATCACCGTCACCGTCGAGAAGAACTTCACCGCGAGGCTCAAGGCCGGCAAGCGCCGCTTCGACCTCACGGGCATGCCCGGCGAAGATTTCCCCTCCATGCCCGACCCCGGGAAGACGCCCCTCACGGCCATCCCCGTCGACGACCTGGCCGACCTCATCTCGCTCACGTCGTTCTCGATGTCGAGCGACGACACGCGCCCCCACCTCGCCGCGGCCCTCTTCGAGATGCAGGGCGAGACGCTGCGCATGGTCACCACCGACGGCCACCGGCTCTCCAAGGCCGAGCGCTCCGTCGTGGGCATGCGCGGCGCCCTCAAGCTGCTCATCCCCGCGAAGAGCATCCACGAGGTGAAGCGCATGGTCGACGAAGTGCGCGCCGAGAAGGGCGACCGCAAAGAGAGCGGGCCCGCCACCCTCTCCGTGGGCGCCGCGAGCTCGCAGGGCCCGGTGTTCTTTCAGCGCGAGGGCATGACGCTCAGCTCCAAGCTCGTCGACGCGGCCTTCCCTTCGTACGAACAGGTCATTCCGTCGGGCACCGACCGCGGGGCGCGGCTCAACCGCCTGGCCTTCCTCGACGCGCTGCGCGCCGTGTCGCTCGTCGCGGCCGACCGCACGAGCGGCGTGAAGCTCGCCATGTCGGGCTCGCGCGCCATCCTCTCGAGCGAAAACCCCGACGTGGGCGCCGGGCAAGACGAGCTCGACGCCGAGCTCTCGGGCCCCGACGTCACCATCGGCTTCAACAGCAAGTACCTCATCGACGTGCTCAACGCGCTCGTCACCGACGACGTCGCCCTCGACCTCTCCGGCGAGCTCGACCCGGGCGTCGTGCGCCCTGTCGGCCGCAACGACTTCATCGGCGTCATC
>CANMAT010000768.1 GCA_947494865.1 Deltaproteobacteria bacterium | reverse complement strand
GCACGAAGCGTGGATGGGGATGCCCCGCGCCCGCTTTGTCGGCTGGCTCGCGGACCTCGATCTTCGTGCGGAACTGCGCGGCAGCGACGCATCGGTGCTGCGTGATCGCGCGGTGCGTCAGGTGATCGCCGAGTGCTTGCGTGCGGCGATTGCAGACCCGGCGCGCCTCGCGGAGTTCAACAGTGTGGCGCGCACGAAGTTGCCGTCGGTGGTGCCGGGCTTCGTCGCCGACAAGATCGTGCCGATGCTCGTAGGCGGGCTCGCCGGCTCACTCGAGTCGGAGGGCAGCGACCCGCGAGTTGCAGCGGCCTTCGAGAACTTCGTGCGTGGCTATCTCGAGAAGTGGCACTCGCTCTCGCACGGCGAGCGCGAGCGCGCGGCACAAGCCGTCGCCGACGCGTTTGTCCCTCCGTTTCTTGGTCGCGCAGGACACGCGCTGGCGCCTCTGCTCGCGGCAACCTCACTCGCCGCAGTCACCGACGTCGTGGTGACGCCCGGATCGGTGCAGCGTGCGCTCGGGCCGCTCGCCACGCGCATGCGAGAGGAGCCGTCCGCCGTCGGTCGCAGCGGACGGCTTTGGGATGCGATCATCGCGTACCTGAGCGCCTACCTCGACGCGTGGCATTCGCTGCCCGCAGGCGTGCGCGGCACAGCCGCCAATGGGCTCGTGGACGCCGTAGGACCGGGGCTCATCGACGCGCTCTTCGATGTGGCCTGGCAACACCGCGAGACCTTTCTCGACCTCGATAGCCTTGCGCGGAGCGAGGCTGCGATCGGCCTTCTGGACCACGTCGCATCTCGGGCCGACACGCTAGAGTCTGTCGCAGTCGATACCTTGAAGGCGCAGCTCATGAAGCATGGCAAGAAGGGCTTTGTCGGCATTCTCAAGATGCACACGCAGGAATCCCTGGATGGCATCAAGGTGAACGGCACCATATCGGGCGGCGTGCTCGGCGCCCTGATCGGAGCGATCGTTACACTGTGTGAACGGTGAGGCGCATCCGGCTCGCAGGCGCTGCGGGGGCGTTCGTGCGTCGCCGCTCCGCCCGCTACCCTACTTCCGCCGCGGATCGCCTTTGGCGCCCTTCTCGTCGACGGGGCCCACCTGATCGCCGAGGCGCATCTGCTCGAGGGTGTCTTTCACGAAGGCCTGCGCGCGCCCCTCGCGAATCGCCGCGCGCATCGCGCGCATGAGCTCGGCCAGAAAGTGGAGGTTGTGCAGCGAGAGCACGCGCAGCGCCACGATCTCGCCGGACACGTACAGGTGCCGGAGGTATCCGCGCGAGTACACGCCGCCGCCGCCGTTGCAGCACAGGCCCGTGCACTTCGGGTCGATGGGCCCGGTGTCGAGCTTGTTGCGCATCTGCTTGATGTTCACGCGGCCGTTCCACGTGAGCGCCTGCCCGTTGCGGCCGTTGCGCGTGGGGAGCACGCAGTCGAACATGTCGATGCCCGCGAGCGAGCCCACGAGGAGATCCCTCGGGGTGCCTACGCCCATGAGGTAACGCGGCCGCTCGACGGGCATGGTGTGCCCGATCGCATAGAAGGTGCGGTGCATGTCTTCGACGGACTCGCCCACGGAGAGGCCGCCCAGCGCCACGCCGTCGAAGGGCATCTCGGCGATGGCCGCGAGGTGCTCGTGGCGCAGGTCTTCGTGGATGCCGCCCTGCACGATGCCGAAGAGGGCCTGGCGCTCGCCGCGGGGCGCCGCGACGCAGCGCTTCGCCCACGCGGTGGTGCGGTTCATGGCCTTGCGAATGGTGTCGCGATCGGCCTTGCCCGGAGGGCACTCGTCGAAGGCCATGGCGATGTCGGCGCCGAGCTGCGCCTGAACGCGAATGCTCTCTTCGGGCGTGAGGCGCTTGAGCGAGCCGTCGAGGTGCGAGCGAAACGTGACGCCGTCGTCGTCGATGGTGCGCAGCTTCGAGAGCGAGAACACCTGAAAGCCGCCCGAGTCGGTGAGCATCGCGCGGGGCCAGCGCGAGAAGGTGTGCAGGCCCCCGAGCGCGCGCACCACCTCGGCGCCGGGGCGCAGCCAGAGGTGGTAGGTGTTGCCGAGCACGATGCCCGCGTCGGTGGAGAGCACCTCTTCGGCGGTGATGCCCTTCACCGAGCCCTGCGTGCCCACGGGCATGAACGTGGGCGTCTCGACGGTGGCGTGCGGGGTGACGAGCGTGCCCGTGCGCGCGTAGCCGTCGGTGGCGCCCTGGGTGAACGAGAAGCCGGGGGTGTTCATCGCGGCGCCGTGTCTACCGCCACGCGCGCGCCCCGCGCAATCGCGTACTACTTCGCGAGGCGCGTGTGGAGCAGCTCGGCGAAGGCCGTGAGCGCGTCGATGGCGGTGAAGATGCCCACGACGCGGTCGTTGTCGACGACGAGGGCGGCGCCGTACTTCTTCTCGGCCATCTCGGCCACCACCTCGTCGAGGGGGGCGCGGGGCGACACGCTCCAGGGGTTGTTGGTCATCGCGTCGCTCACGGTGAGGAGCCGCAGGTCGACGCCGTCGAAGGCCGCGATGAGCTGAACGTCGCGCGCCGTGAGCACGCCCACGAGCTTCGCCCCGTCGAGCACGGGCAGGTGGCGGAAGTTGCCCTCGTGCATGAGGTGCTGCGCGTTGACGAGCGTCTCTCGCGCCTCGATCGTAACGGGCGTTGTGGTCATGTAGCGGTCGACGGTCGGGATGGGCTTCGACATCGTGAGACTCCTTCGGTGCACCCGCTTGAGCAACTCACGTACCCGCGCGAAATGCCGCGAATGCAGCCGCTCCCGCGCGACCCGTGGGGCACCGTCTGCGCGCAGCGGGTTCGCGCGCGAACCGTCAGCGCGTCGCGGGACACACGGGGCACGACCCGTCGCGGCGGCGCCCCGCGTCGGTGCACGACCCGCGCGCCCGCGCGCAGCGAGCGTGCCCGTCGCCCGCGAGGCGGCAGATCTCTCCCGCGGCGGTGCAGATGTTTCCCGCGGCGCGGCAGATGTCTCGGCACTCGGCGGCGCCCGCGGCGAGCGCGCGCAGCGCCTCCGCGATGACGGCCTCGTGGGCCTCGAGCGCGTCGGAGCCCGACGGCCCGCACGCGTCGTCGGCGTCGACGGG
>CANMAT010000767.1 GCA_947494865.1 Deltaproteobacteria bacterium | reverse complement strand
CCTCCCAGTCAACCAACGCAATCTGCCCTTGCGTCGTGGTAATCCCTCCCGCGCCATGCGTGTCGTCGTCAGCGCCCTCGCCGCAGCCCTCTCGCTGGCCCTCTCCGGCGCCCCCGCGGGCGCCGTCGAGCGTCAGCTCCAGCTCTCGCTGCGACCCGGCTTTTCGTGGTCTTCGGGCGCGTTCGGCGGCCCCGGCGCCGCCGTCGACCTCGGGGCCTCGTACGGCCTCAACGACGCCTTGAGCGTGTACGCCAACGCCGCCTGGTCGATCGCCCTGCCCGAGGCCGCGCGCAACAGCCCGCGCCACGGGGCCGCGCTCTCGGCGGGCGTCTTCTATGCGTTCGACTACCTGCGCGTGGTTCCGTACGGAGGCCTCGGGCTGCGCGGCGACCTGTTCGTCGCCCCCGACGACGGCTGGATCACCGTGTCGCCGGAGGCCCGCTTCGGCGCCACGTGGCTCGTGCGGCGCTCGTTCGCGATCGACCTCCAGGGGGCCTACGCGTTTCCGCTCTTCGCGCGCGATCGGGCGGGCGACCTCTTCACCGTGACGGCGGGCGCGATGCTGCTCTTCGACCTGTAAAATCGAGGTACGGCGCGAGGCGGGCCACCGTGCGCGGGCCGATGCCTCGCACCCGGCGGAGGTCTTCGGGGCGCTCGAACACGGCCCCCCTCGCCCGCGCCTCGACGATGCGCCGCGCGATCGAGGGGCCGATGCCTGGCAGCGCCTCGAGGGCGCGCGCGCTCGCTGTTTGAGGGTCGACGCGCGGGGCGCCGGCGTCGACGGTGGGCGCTCGGAGCTGCGCGGGGATGGTGACCGCGCGCGGCGGCGAGACGCGCGCGATGCCGAGCACCGCGACGATGGCGAGGAGCAGCGCGATGGCCCGGTGATGCGAGGGGGGCTGGTGCATGGCCGCGCTCATCGGCGGCCCTGCGCGTGAGGTTGTGCGCGCGATCAGTGCCGCGTGATGCGCACGTGGCGAATCTCGACGGGCTCGAAGGGCGTGTCGCGCTCGTTGCGGGGCACGTGCGTGATGCGCCCCACGAGCTCGGCGGGCGCGCAGCGGCCGAAGATCGAGTACGAGCCGTCGAGGTGGGGCTTGGCCACCTCGGTGATGAAGAACTGCCCGCCGTTGGTGTTGGGGCCGTGGTTCGCCATGCACAGGAGGCCCGGCGCGTTGTGGCCCTGCACGTTCTCGTCGTCGATCTCGTAGCCGGTGCCGCCGAAGCCCGAGCGAAGCTGGTCGCCGCCCTGAATCATGAAGTCGGGGATCACGCGGTGAAACACCGAGCCGTCGTAGAAGGGTCGGCGCGCCCAGGCGCCCGTGACCGGATCCCAGAAGTCGCGCAGGCCGCGGGCGAGGCCCACGAAGTTGGCCACCGTGTTGGGCGCGTCGTCATCGAGGAGGTCGCAGTTGAAGGTGCCCATCGAGGTCTCGATCTCGGCCACGATGGTGTGCCCGCGGGGCAGGTCGCGCGTGGCCCGCGAGAGCGAGAAGCGACCGTGGAGCGGGTCGCGCGAGGTGGGCTCCATCACGCGCGGCTGCACCGCGACGTCGCGCATCGGCGGCGCGGGGGGCGCGGCCGGCGGGGGCGGCGGTTCGGGCGCGGGGGGCGGCGTCGGCGCGGCCTGCTGCGCGGCCTCCGGGGCAGGCCGCGAGGGCTCGGGCTGCACGACGGGGCGCATCGACGGCGCCGGCGGCGGCGTGAGGTTGCAGGCCGAAAGGAGCGCCAGGGAAACCACCAGGGTTCGCACGTTCGCCAGGGGACGCATCAGGGCTTCGTTCTCTGCGGTCGTAAGGGTTGTTGAGTGAGTGAGAGTTCGGTGCGCGCTCAGTCGACGGCGGGGCCGATGTCGACGAAGTCAACGCGGTCGCCGTCGTTGACGTTGTGCCGCTGGCACCAGCCGCCGTTGACCTCGAGCACGTACAGCGAGTCGCCGGGCACCGAGCGGCCGTCGTCGGTCTCGGGCGTCGCGTTGCGCACGATCCCGAGGATGGTCTTGTCTTCGCGGATGAAGATCATGTCGAGCGGGATGAGCGTGTTGTGCATCCAGAACGTGTTGTGGTTCGACTCGCGGAACACGAAGATCATGCCGTGGTCGTCTTCCATGTCGCGGCGAAACATGAGCCCGCGCATGCGCGTGGCGTCGGTGCGCGCCACCTCAACACTCACCGCCACGCGACCGTTGCCGCGCGTGTGGATCACCACCGCGGGCCCCTGCACCGCTGGTTGCGCTGCGCGGGCGTCGGGCGCGGTGCGGCCCCGCCCCGCCGCGGGCTCCGCCGGGGGGGACTGGCGGCACGAGCCCGCCAACAGCGCGCCGATCAGAGCGATGGAGAAACGCACGGCCCCCGCACGTAGCGGAGCCCCTCGCGACTGTCAACTCGACGTGCAAAGCGCACGCGACTAGAGTCGCGCGCCGTGCAGGCGAAGGTCTCGCTCGTCGGCGTCGGGCCTGGTGACCCGGGCCTCTTGACACTCCGTGGCGCGCGGGCGATCGCGCGCGCCGACACGGTGCTCTACGACGCGCTCGTTCACCCCGCCGTGCTGCGCCACGCGCGGCCCGACGCCGAGCTGCTCTTCGCGGGCAAGCGCAGGGGCGCCGACTCGGCCACGCAAGACGAGATCAACCACATGATCCTCTACCGCGCGCGGCAGGGCCGGCGCGTCGCGCGGCTCAAGGGCGGCGACCCGATGCTCTTCGGCCGCGGCGCCGAGGAGTGCGAGTTTCTCGCCGAGCACGGGGTGCCCTTCGAGATCGTTCCGGGCGTGACGGCGGCGCTCGGGGCCACGGCGTACGCGGGCATCCCGCTGAGCCACCGCGAGCGCTCGTCGTCGATCGCGCTCGTCACGGCCACGGAGCACCCGGGCAAGGTCGAGGGCCGCCACGACTGGTCGCGACTCGCCGACGCCACGCAGACCCTGGTGCTCTACATGGGCCTGCACCGCCTCGCCGACGCGATGGCCGCGCTCGTCGCCAACGGCCGCGACCCCGCCACGCCCGCCGCGGTGATTCAGTCGGGCACCTTCCCCGAGCAACGCACCGTGGTGGCCACCGTGGCCACGCTCGCGCAGGCCTGCGAGGCGGCGAAGAT
>CANMAT010000766.1 GCA_947494865.1 Deltaproteobacteria bacterium | reverse complement strand
TCGAAGCGCGCGGCAAGGTCACGCTCTAGGCCTCGTCGTCACCCTCCGGCGCCCGCCCCGCGTCGGAGGGTGAACGCCTCGCACCGCCGCCCGCCCGAAGCACCCCGAAGCACCCGCTACGACACGTCGCCGACGCGTACGAGCACGAGCGCGCCATCGTCGGTTCGCACGCGCAGCGCGCCGTCGTCGCCGAGTGTCTCTGCGACGCCCGTCACAGCGTCGATGGTGACGCGCGTACCGAGCGTCTCGCAGCGCGCGCTGAGGTCGCCGTGGAGGGCCGCGAGGCCGCCGCGCTCGAACGCGTCGAGGCGCGCCTCGAGGCGGAGGCACAGGGCCGCGAGCACGTCGGCGCGCGCGAGGTCTTCGCCGCCGCGGAGGGCGCGCAGCGAGGTGGCCACCGCCGCGAGCTCCGGGGGCGGTGCGAGGCCGCGCACGTTGACCCCGACGCCGAGGATCACGCTCACCAGCTCGGCGCCGCGGAGGCTGCCCTCGACGAGCACGCCCGCGAGCTTGCGGCCGCTCGCGCGCACGTCGTTGGGCCACTTGACGCGCACCGGCGCACCGCCCGCGAAGGGCTCGACGGCCTCGGCCACCGCGAGGCCCGCCACGAGCGCGAGCATCGGCGCGTCGGCCACGCGCACCCGCGGGCGCAGCACGAACGAGGCGTAGAGGTTGTCGCCGGGCGGAGAGCTCCAGACGCGACCGCGGCGACCGCGGCCCGCCGTCTGCGCGTCGGCGACCACGAGCGCGCCATGCGGCGCTCCGCTCGCCGCGAGGGCGCGCGCGTCGTCGTTGGTCGACGCCGTCTCGCCGCGCAGCTCGAACGTGCGACCGAGCGCGCGCGCGGGGCTCGCGAAGGCGATCAGGTCGTCCACGCGCCGGTGATCGTGAGGTCGAGGCCGATGTCGATGGCGCGGGCGCCGTGCGTGAGCGAGCCGACGGAGATCACGTCGACGCCCATGGCCGCCACGCGCGCCACGCGCTCGAGCTTGACGCCGCCCGACACCTCGATGACGGGCCGCGGGGTGTGCCTCGCCACGCGCTCCATCGCGGCGAGGGTGGTGGCGTCGTCGAAGTTGTCGAGCATGATGATGTCGGCCCCCGCGGCGAGGGCGTCTTCGAGCTGCGCGAGGCCGTCGACCTCGCACTCGACGCGCACGGTGTGAGGCGCGTTCTTGCGGGCGCGCTCGATGGCCGCGCGCACGCCGCCGCACACGGCCACGTGGTTGTCTTTGATGAGCACGCCGGAGCCGAGGTCGTTGCGGTGGTTGTGCCCGCCGCCCATGCGCACCGCGTAGCGCTCGAGCGCGCGCAGCCCCGGCGTGGTCTTGCGCGTGTCGGTGATGCGCGTGGCGCACCCCGCGGGCACGGCCGCCACGAAGTCGCGCGTGCGGGTCGCGACGCCGCTCATGCGCTGCAAGAGGTTGAGCGCGACGCGCTCGCCGGTGAGCACGCCGTGGGCGGGGCCCTCGACGCGCGCGATCACGGCGCGCGGCTCGAGGTGCGCGCCGTCGGCCACGAGGGCGGTGAAGGTCACGCGCGGGTCGACGCGGGCGAAGGTGAGCGCGGCGATCGCGAGGCCGGCTACCACGAGGGGCTCGCGCGTGATGAACTCACCGCGCGCCACCGCGTCGGGGGGGACGACCGAGCGCGTCGTGAGGTCGCCGCCGGCGAGGTCTTCGGCGAGGGCGGTGTCGAGGATGCGCGCGACCTCGAGGGGAGACAGCTCAGCGGGCGAGGGGAGGGGCACGTTCATGGCGTCGGGGGCCATAGCACAGGGGCTCCGCGAGCCTCTACTCCCCGTCGCGCGGCGACCGACGCACGATCGCGAAGAGCACCGTCGCGAGGAGCACCCCCCACGCGGTGTTGGGATCGACGGGCCCGGGGCCGCTCTGGCAGCCCGCGCGCACCACGGAGGCGTCGGCGGGCACGCCCTCGGCGGGCCCCACGGCGCGAGGCCGCTCGCCGGCCGCGCGGCGCGTCGGAGCGGGCGGCGGGTGCGCCAGCGAGGGGATCGACACGGCCGCGCGAAAGGCGCCCAGGAGAAGCGTCTCCGCGGGCGAGCCCTCACCGTCGGGGCGCGGGTGCGCGTGCGCGTCGTCGTCGAAGATGATGCCCAGGTGGTTGCCCACCGCGCGCTCGCCGCCGTCGGCGGGTCGGCTCACGAGGCCGCCCTCGTCGCGGAGGTAGAGCCCCGAGCTGCCGCCGCCGTCGAGGTTCACCGCGTCGCTCGCGCCGAAGTCGCGGAGCACGCGCGCGGCGTCGGGGCAGGTCATCCCCTTGGCGGCGCCCTCGCGCCCGTTCACCACCATGAGGTAGAGCGTGCGACGGTCGGCGCTCACGCCGAGCAGGGTGCGGGGGTTGGGCACCAGCGCGTGCCGCGGAGACGTGTACGAGAGCACCTCGCCGTTGCGCAGCACGAGCGGCGAGCCGGTGACCACCTCGGTCATCCACGGGCGCGCGACGGGGCCGTAGGTCTTGCCGTGCGAGTCGAAGACCTCCGCGCGCCCGCCGCGGCCGAGGCCCACGCTCCACCAGCACTCGAGTCTTCGGTCGACGTAGGTCGATGTCCACACGCGGCCGTTGGAGACCGTGAGCCCGCAGGTGGTGAAGGCCCCGTGAAAGATGTCGTAGTAGTTGGCGTTGATGGCCACGTCGGCGCCCGTCGCGCGGGCGAACTCGGACGTGGTGCGCCAGCGGTGGCCGCGGCCCGGCGCGGTGGGCTCGAGCATCGCCTCGGGGGTGCCCACGAAGCGCACCCCGGGGCTCGTGAGGTCGACGGACACCAGGTGCCAATCGACGCTGCCCGCGCGGCGGTGAACGTGCCGCATCGCGCGGTGCGTGCGGCGCCACACGTCCTGCGCGGGGGCGCTGCGACCGAGGCCGAGGGCCGCGGCGAGCGCGACGAGCGCGAGGGTGGTGCTGCTCCGTGTCGCCATCGTGCTTCGAGCGATAGCTAGCTCCGGCGCGCGGTGGCAACAAAACGGCGGCGGGCGCGCAGCCCCGCGGCGAGCGCGAGCGCGGCGCCGGTGACTGCGAGCGCGCCCGGCGAGGCCCCCCGCGAGGCGCCGCAGGTGACGCCGCCGCCCATGAGGGTCTG
>CANMAT010000765.1 GCA_947494865.1 Deltaproteobacteria bacterium | reverse complement strand
CCGAGCAGCACCCGCGCGGGCATGGACTCATCGCGCGTGACGCCCAGCGCGTGGCGCACCACCGGGGCGAGCGCCCGCAGCTCGCTGCCCGAGGCCGCGAGCACGTCGGCCCACGACATGGGCGCCACGATGGCGTAGCAGGCGCGGTAGTAGGCCTCCTCGCGGCCCGCCCATTGGCCCCACAGGCGCCCATAGAGCGAGGGGTCCGTGGGTCGGTCCGTGGGCACCACGTCGTGCGCGCGCAGCGAGCCGTCGACGGCGTACATCGGGTGCATCATGGCGAGGCCCTCGACGGGCACGCCGAGCTCTACCGCGCAGTGCCGCGCGAGGTCGCGCTCGGCCGTACGCAAGAGCTGGTGCAGGCGGTTCCAGAAGGCCTTGTGCACGGCGCCGCGCGTGTGCTTGCAGAACCAGGTGGCGCAGGTCGACTCCCGGTGACGCCGCACCGTGCAGCGCCCGTCGTCGTAGTGGGGGCACAGGAGCGACTCGCTGCGCCCGAAGGTCTCCGCGCTCCCGTCGTAGCGGGCGCGAAAGTCTTCGCCTTGCAGAAGCCCCATCGGGGTCACGGGCACCCCTTCGGCCATGCGCGCGCGCACCGACGAGATACCGTCGGGGTGCTCCACGTCTTCGAGCGCGCCCCCCACGAGAAAATTCGCGAGCTCGGGCAGGTACGTGCAACACCGCGTGCCCGGGTTGAACCAGTGCCCGCCCGTGGGAGGTTCACCGGGCGGCGGGAGCATCGCGCAGTCGTCGCAGGTGGCGCCCGGCTCGCGCGGCAACGCGTCGCCCGCGAGGAGCTCGCTCACCCACCGCGCCTGCATCACGGGCAGCATCGCCGCCGTGTCGTCGCACACCGGAAGGTGCACCCGCTCGCTCGCCATGAAACCCTCTATTTCTGCGTGCGCGCGCGCACCTGCGGGTAAAACGCCGTCGTGAGGTGCTCGTACTCCTCGGGCGTGTCGCACTCCATGAAGAGCAGGTCGCGAAAGCACGCGGCCTCGACGCGCCCCACCGACATCATGCGCTGCGTAATGTCCTCGTGCTCGCTCTTCTCCTTGGCGGTCGAGTAGCGCATGCACCAGTCGGTGGCCACGGCGAGGAGCTCGTGGTCCTGCGGTTCGAAGAGCACCATGCCCGTGGCCTCGCCCAAACACTCGAGGCCCTTCGTGAGCCCGGTGTTCAAGAGCCCCTTGCCGTGCATCATGGCGCGGCGCCCGCTGCCGAACACCATCACCTCTTCGTTCGACTCGCGGTACTCGGCGCACACGAGCGTGTGCGACGCGCCGTTCGAACGGTCGCCGTCGAGCACCGTGAGCACCGCGGGCTCGTAGAGAATGTCGGCGTCCATGAGCAGCACGCGCGAGCGGCCGTCGAGGATGTTGTTGTCGCTCTTCCACGCGAACCACGCCGAGTGGCCGCTGCCCGAGCGCGAGAGGTCTTCGCTGGGGTTGAGCACCCAGCGCACCGTGATGCCCGCGCGCTCCCGAAGAGGCGTCTGGTACGTGCGCTGGTTGCCCACGAGGTACACCTCGCGCACGCCAAAGGCCGCGAGGCGGTCGAGGTGCCAGTCGACGAAGGTGTCACCGTGGGGCGACCCGTCGAGCGAGAGAAAGGGCTTCGGCGTGTTGCCGACCTTCGAGATGCGGTTGCCGAGGCCCGCGGCGAGAATCACGGCCTTGTCGATGGGCATTGTTGGCTCTTACCGGGTCACGGCCTCGCGGGGCCGCGCGGCCTGGCGCTCGGCCTCGTGGAGGTATCGGTACGCGCTGAACACCGTGTAGCCCCACACGAGCAGACCCCACGCCATCGCGATCGGAAAGGCGTTGAGGTACTGCCCCACCAGGAGGCTCACGGTGAGCAGCAGAATGACGTTGTCGCCCGCCACCACGCCGATGCGCAGCAGCATGGCGCGGAGCTCGGGGTCGTTGCGCGCGGCGGCCTCTTGCACCGCGCGCCCCGCGGGGGTCGCAGGGGGCTCCTCGCCCTCGCGCGGCCACGCGCGCTTCGCGATGCGCTCGCGCAGCCGCGGGAGCGTCTGCGGGCTCAGCGTGTACCAGGCGTAGAGCGACACGAGGCGGCTCACCCACAGCGACACGAGCGGGCGCTCCTCGTACTGGCGGCAGAGGGTGAGGTACTCCTCCTCGGTGGTGTCGTAGCCGTGGCGCATCAGCGAGGCGAAGCGGCGCTTGTAGAAATCCCACGCGGTGCTGCACGCCGCCGAGATGGCCGTGGTGAGCACGATCACCACCGTGGCCGCGGCCCACCCGTGGATGCGCGCGAGGCACACGAGCCCGCCCGCCATGAGGGACACGAACCCGATGCCGTCGCCCATCTGATCGAGCGCCCGCCCGAGGGGAGATGACAGCTTCTTGGCGCGCGCCACCACGCCGTCGAAGCAGTCGAGAATGGCGCGCACTTCGAACATCACCCCAGCCGCCACGAAGGCCTTCGGCGTGCCGAGGGTGATCACCGCGCCCGCCGCCATGCCCAGCAGCGTGTGAAAGCCCGTCACGTGGTTGGGCGTGAGGGGCGTGTTCATCACGTGCTTCACCATCGCGTGACAGATGGGGTAGCGCCACAGGCGGTCGGCGGGGTTCGACGTGAGCTCGAGGAGCGCGTCGATCTCGGCCTGCGTGGGCTCGCTGCGCGTCGCGGTCATGGCGCCTCCTCGGTGCGGTATGCGTCGCTCAGCCAGCGGGCGCGATGATCGCGCGGAGCCCCGCGGCGAGCTCGTCGAGGTCCGTCGCGGTGAGGTCGCCCATCACCGCGATGCGAAACATCTTGCCGAGGTACGGGCCCTGCCCCGCATAGATCACGAAGCCCCGCGCCTTGAGCCCATCGTGCAGCGCGTCGTAGGTGACGTGCGCGGGCACCGCGAAGGCCGTGAGAATCGACGAGCTCGCCCGCGCGCCGTCGTCGAGAAAGTACGCCACGCCCAGCTCGCGGAGCACTGCACGCACGAGGCCCGCGCGGCGCGCGTACTCGGCGCAGCGCGCGCGCCAGCCGCCCTGCGAATCCATCTCGGCGAGCGCCTCTTGCAGCGCGTACACCACATGGACCGACTGCGTGAAGGGCGACCAGCC
Organism: Deltaproteobacteria bacterium; assembly: GCA_947494865.1. Taxonomy (GTDB): domain Bacteria; phylum Myxococcota_A; class Polyangia; order Polyangiales; genus CAISKJ01. The sequence goes on along the minus strand of CANMAT010000765.1, from coordinate 21 downwards.
GCCCTGCTGCTCCTTCCAGTG
>CANMAT010000764.1 GCA_947494865.1 Deltaproteobacteria bacterium | reverse complement strand
GGTCCCAGCCAACGGTGGCCGTAGTGGTGGCGGTCGCGCGCACCCGAAGGCGCGCACGGGGCTCAACCTCCCGGTGAAGGTGTCGCTGCGGTAGACCTCGCCGCGGTCGGTGGCGAAGAGCCATCCCCGCGCGGCGCGCACCGCGACCACGATGGGCCGCGTCGTGGCCTCTCCGGCGGACGTTACGGCCTCGCCGCGCGCCTCGACGCGCAGCGGGCCCACGAGCACCCGCTGCGCGCCGCCCTCCTCGTCGACCAGGATCGGCGACGGGCGCAGACCCTCAGGCAGCGGCGACACACCGGCGTCGGTCGCGGCGTCGACCGCGCCCAGGGCAACGCGCGCGGGGCGCGCCGGGGGCGTCGCCTTCGTGCATCCGACAAAGGCCGCAACGAGACAAAACATCGCGTGTTTCATGGTGCAATCTCCTGCTGGGTGAGGGGCGAAGCGGCGCGCAGCCAACGTGCGGCGGCGACCGATCGCGAGGCCGACGTTACGTCATGCTACGCGGGCGTTCGAGGCTGATGCGCCCGAGGGCGCCCGAGCGAAAGTCGTGCACGAGGATGCTCGCGGCCTTGTAGACCTCGATCACGCCGCCCGCGCGCAGGCACCCGCGGCGACGGCCGATCTCTTCGATGAGCTCGGTGGCCGTCGCGGGGAGCGTCTTGAGCTTGTACCGGGCCATCACGAGGGCGGGATACTTCTCGAGAAAGAAGCGCGCGCCGAAGAGCGCCACGCTCTCATAATCGAGCGCCGTGTCGGGGATGGCCCCGCCGAGGGCGAGGCGCATCGTCGCGGCGTTGTCTTCGATCTTGGGCCACAGGAGGCCCGGGTTGTCGCTGAGCGCGATGCCGCTCGGGAGCGTCACGAGCTGGCGCACCTTGGTGACGGCGGGCTTGTCGCTCACGGCGGCCACGTTGCGCCCCATGAGCGTGTTGGTGAGCGACGACTTGCCCACGTTGGGGATGCCCACGATCACGGCGCGCGTGGTCTTCGTGGGGCCGCGCGTGCGCCGCGAGATGCGCTCGCACAGCGCGGGCACGCGCGTCTTCACCTCGGCGGCCATGGCGAGCGTCGTGGCGATGGCGAGTACGGACTCGTCGGCTTCGAAGTGCGCGAGCCACCCGGCGGTGACCTCCGGGTCGGCGAGGTCGGCCTTGCTGAGCACCTTCACGCAGGGCTTTTCGCGGCGAATCTCGGCCACGAAGGGGTTGGCGCTCGCGGCGGGCATGCGCGCGTCGAGCACCTCGATGATCACGTCTTGCGAAGGCATGAGGTCGGCGAGCTCGCGCCGCGCCTTCGTCATGTGACCGGGATACCACTGAACAGCCATCGGCCCGGCTTCTAGCACGGTTGCGCACCCTCGCGCGGGTTGCCGCCGCGCGCGCATCTGGCCTACCCTCGCGCGCCCGCACCCCACGTATGCCCCCTTGCACCGTTCCCGCTGACGCGCACACCTTCCTCTACGGCCTTCGCAAGCTGTTGCTGGTGCTGCACTTCGCGTCGTCGGTGGCCCTCATCGGGTCGTCGACGCACCTGCTCTTGCAGATGCCCGCGCTCTTGCGGGGCCAGAGCCGCGTGCGCCTCGAGCGCATCTACGGCCGCGTGGTGGCCGCCGCGTACGCGCTCACCATGGCCCTCGGCGCGCTGCTCTATCCCACGTACCGCTACCACGTGCGCGCGCTCTTCCTCGACCAGCACCACCCGATGGTCTCGAACCTCTTCGACGTGAAAGAGAACCTCGCGACCATCGCGCTCCCCCTCGCGCTGGCCCTCGGCGCGCTCGGCGGTCGCCTCAGCGAGCCCGAAGAGAAGCCCTTTCGCAAGGTGTATGCGGCCATGAGCCTCTTCGTCGCCGCGGTGGTGTGGTTCAACGTGGTGAGCGGCGTGCTCATCGTCTCGTACCGGTCGGTGTGATGCGCCCCGTCGCGCGCATCATGCTGGCCTTCGCGCTGGGCAGAGCCGTCTTCGGGCTGCTCTTCCTCGTGAGCGTTCTCGCGCACTGGCCCACGCTCTGGTACCTCGCCCTCGAGCGCAGGTGGGTGTTCGCCCGCGCCGTCGAGACCGTGGGCATGGACTGGTACGGCCGCTCGGCCCTCTCGCTCCTCGGCGGCGCGCTCGCGGGGGCGGTGACGTACGCCGTGTGCGGCCGCGCTCCGCCCTCGTGGGGCAAGGGCTCCGTCGTGGTGGGCCTCTCGCGCCTCGGCGGCACGTTGCTGCTCTTCGACGTGATGTTCTACACGCTCACGCTGCTCACCCGCACCATCGACCCCATCGCGATGCCCGCGTGGTACTGCCCGCGCTGAGCGCTGCTCTCGCGCAACAACACCCCTCTCCACGCATAGGTCTCGACCGTGTACTTCGCCGCCGTTCAGCAGTTTCTTCGCACCCTCCGCGCCCTCGACGCCATCCTCGTGAAGGCCACGCTCTACGCCGAGGCGCGCAAGTTCAACGTCGACAACTTTCTCTCGGCGCGCGTGGCGCCCGACATGCTGCCCTTCTCGCGGCAGATCCAGATCGCGTGCGACGGCGCCAAGCGCTTCGCCTCTTCGCTCACCGGCAAGGAGGCCCCCGTGAACGCCGACACGGAGACCACCATGGCCGAGCTGCGCGCCCGCATCGCGTCGTGCGTGGCGTACCTCGAGACCTTCCGCGCCGAAGACTTCGCCGCGGTGACCGCCGAGACCGTGGTGCCGCTGCCCAACAACCCCGCGCGGGGCCTCTACGCGCCCGACGCGCTCTTCGCGCGCACGATCCCCAACTTCTACTTTCACGTCACCACGGCCTACGGGCTCTTGCGCGCGGGCGGCGTCGAGGTCGGCAAGCGCGACTTCCTCGGCGACGTGCCCCTCTTCGACCTCTGACCGCGGGTCTCGTCGTTCGAAAGTCCCTTTCAGCAAGGCACTCTGGGAGTCCGATGGGTTAGCCCTCATCGTTCCCCAAGTTCTTTCCGGGGGCGGCGCAAGCGCACGGGGCCGGGGTTTGCCGCGTCCCGCGGCGTCACCGCCGGGCAACTACAGGGTCTTCGCACCGGGCAAAAGCCCGGCGCGAACAGACGATGCGCGCATCGCTCTGCCCCACGCGTCGCAGTAACGCGCTCGTCGCGTGAGTCG
>CANMAT010000763.1 GCA_947494865.1 Deltaproteobacteria bacterium | reverse complement strand
GGGCATGGCCGCGACGCGCGCGGTGGGCATGGACCGCGACGGGTTCCTCGTGTACGCGGTCGCCGACCGGGCGGCGCCAGACCTCGCGGCGCGCGCGCTCGACCTCGCCGGCTGCGGGGCCGAGCGCCTCGCCCTCCCGCCGACGACGGCCATCGCCCTCGCGGGGGCGCGCGACGTGGCGGGCGCTGCGATCGACGCGAACCTCCCCGCCACGCTCACCCTCGCAGCAAGGCCGATGCGGGGCGCGGTGCGCATGTTTCCGGCAGTGCGCCCGGTGCCCCCGAGCGTGTGGTACGAGGCGCAGCACCGCAGGGTGCGGTACACGCACGGCGAGGGCAACACGGTGCAGGTGCACATCCTCGGCGGACAGACCATCTCGACCCCCGTGTGGGGCACGAGCGGGAGGCCGCCCCGCGACGCGTCGGTGGCCGTCCCTCCGCAGTGAGAGAAGACGTCGCATGGGTGGGGGCGTGTCGTTGACGGGGCGCGCACGCAACGGGTAGAAACCATCGGCGGTTGGAGACCGTGTCACTCGGGCTGAGAGACACAGTGGGTGGTGTCACCCCTCACAGTTCGGGCGCGGCGATGGCGAGACCCAAGGTTCTTGGGTTCGCACTCGCTCTGACTCAGAAGCAGCGCGGCGCGCACGCACACGGCGCCGGCGCCGGTCGCAGGAGACACGTACGGTGAAGAACCCGGTCAAGTTCGGGAAGTACTACCTGCTCGAACGCATCAGCGTCGGCGGCATGGCCGAAGTCTTCAAGGCCAAGGCCTTCGGGGAGGCTGGCTTCGAACGCCTCATCGCGATCAAGCGCATTCTCCCGTCGATCGCCGAAGACCAGGAGTTCATCGCGATGTTCGTCGACGAGGCGAAGCTCGCGGTGCAGCTCACGCACCCCAACATCGCGCAGATCTTCGAGCTCGGTAAGGTGGGCGAGGCGTACTTCATCGCCCTCGAGTACGTGGGCGGCAAAGACATGCGCGCCATCTTCGAGCGCGCGAAGAAGCGCAACGAGACCATCCCCATTCCCATGGCCTGCTACATGGTCATGAAGCTGTGCGAGGGGCTCGACTACGCGCACAACAAGAAAGACTCCGCGGGGCGATCGCTCGAGCTCGTGCACCGCGACGTGAGCCCGCAGAACATTCTCACGTCGTACGAGGGCGACGTGAAGCTCATCGATTTTGGCATCGCCAAGGCCGCGAGCAAGAGTTCGAAGACGCAGGCGGGCATTCTCAAAGGCAAGTTCGGGTACATGTCTCCCGAGCAGGTGCGCGGCCTGCAGGTCGACCGCCGCAGCGACATCTTCGCTGTCGGCATCTGTCTGTATGAGCTCCTCACCACCGAGCGGCTCTTCGTCGGCGAGTCAGATTTCTCGACGCTCGAGAAGGTGCGCAACGTCGAGATCACGCCCCCGACGGCCTACAACAAGAAGGTGCCCGAAGAGCTCGAGAACATCGTGCTCAAGGCCCTCGCCAAGCACCCCGAAGACCGCTACCGCTCCGCGATGGACCTGCACGACGACCTGCAGTCGTTCATGTACACGTCGGGCAATTTCTTCGCCCGCAAAGACCTCAACGGCTACATGCACCGGCTCTTCGACGAGGAGATTCGCAAGGAGCAGGGCCGCGACGAGGAGTTTCGCAAGTTCGACTCGCGCAAGGCCGCCGAGTCCGAGGGCAACGACGGCCCGCCCGCGCCGCAGCCGCCGTCGCTCCCCAACGCGTCGAACAACCGCCCTCCCCCTCCGCCCGGCGGCGGCCCCCGCGTCAACGTGGCGCCGCCGCTCCCGCGCCCCAACAGCAACCGCGCGTCCGCGATCCCCGCGCCGCCGCCGCGCGCTTCGGGCCCCGGCGCAGCCCCCGCGCCCGCCTACGCCGGCAGCGCAGCGGGCGCCGCCGCGGTGCTCCGTCACCCCACCGCCTCGATGCCCGCGCACGGCGCGCAGGGCATCCCCGCGGTGGCCGTCGCAGCGCCCGCGCCTTCGCCCACGCCAGCCCCCACCGCGGGCGTCGAGTCCGACCTGGACTGGGACGACGACGAGAGCTCGACGCAGATCATGGACAAGCCCACGGAGATGCTCTCCGCGATGCCGGGCCGTCCCATTCCGCGGCCGTCGCAAGCCGCTCCGGTGCCGCAGCCTGCGCCCGCGTCGGCGCCCCCGCGCCCGCACGTTCGCATGCCCACGGCCGCGGGCCCCACGGTCGGCTCGCCGCGCCTCACGGGCCAGCTCCCGGCGCTCCCCGCGCTGCCGCCGCGGCAGCCCGCGACCACAGCGCTCGGCGTCGCGCCGCCCCCCGCCACCTCGCTGCAGATGGCCGCGCCCCCCTCGGCGCCGCCGCAGCAGTCTGCCGCCGCGGCCGCCTACACCCTCCCGCTGCCGAGCACCCCGCCGCCCGCCATGCCGAGCCAGCCCGCGCCCGGTCAGGCCTTCAACAACATGGCGCCGGGCTTCACCCTCCCGGCAAAGCCCGAGGCCGCCCCGCAGCGCCCCCACAGCGCGCAGCCCAGGGCCGACTGGCCTTCGAACGCGCCCGCACCCTCGGTTGCCGCGCCGCGCAAGAAGGACACGAAATCCACCGCGCTCCTCGCCTTCTTCGGCGTCATCGCGGTGGCCGCCCTCGTCGTGCTCGCCCTGCAGCTCACCGGCGCACCCCCGACGGGCACGCTGGTGATCAACACCACCGAGGGCGCCGAGGTGCTCGTCGACGGACAGCCCGTCGCAGGCATGGGCACGCGCTTCGAAGTGCAGGGCCTCCCCGCGGGCCGCGCGCACCACATCTCGGTTCGCAAATCGGGCTTCGAAACCCTCGAGCAAGACTACAACGTCGTCGAGGGCACCAACGCGCTCACGGCGCCGCTCCAAAGCACCCAGCCTGTCGCCGTGCTGGCGCCGCCGCCCGTCGACCCTGTTCAGCAGCTCGCCCCGCCGCCCGCGCCCGTGCAGCCTGCGCCTGCGCCGCCCGTGGCGGTGCAACCGCCCGCCGCGGTGCAGCCCGTCGCCGCGCCTGCGCCCGCGCCGCAGCCCCCCGTCGCGGCGCCTCCCCCGGCCCCGCGCCTCGCGCGCGCCGAGCCGCGCCCCGCGCAGCCCCGTCCGCCGCGCATCGTTGAGG
>CANMAT010000762.1 GCA_947494865.1 Deltaproteobacteria bacterium | reverse complement strand
TCGCCCTCGCCCTCGCGGCGGGCTGCGATTCGTCTTCCCCCGCCGCCTCTCCCGACGCCGCGGTGCGCTACGCGCCCGCCCCCTTCGCGCCGACGGACGCCACGCGCGCCTACTGCCGCGCTGACGACGTTGCGATCGAGGCGCGCATCACCGCGATGCTCGCGACGCTCACCGTCGACGAGAAGGTGGCCCTCCTCCACGGCGCGGCGCTGTCGGTGGTCGAGGGGAGCTGGCGCGTGCGGGGCAACGCCGCCGTGGGCCTGCCGGGCCTGCGCATGGTCGACGGCCCGCGCGGCGTGAGCGCCGTCACCCGGCTGCGCGCCACGGTGTTTCCCGTGGCGATGATGCGCGGCGCCACGTGGAGCCCCGACCTCGAGCGACGCGTCGGGGAGGCCATCGCCGACGAGGTGCGCTCCGCGGGCGCCGACGTGGTGCTCGCCCCCACGATGAACATTCTTCGGCACCCGCGCTGGGGCCGCGCGCAAGAGACCTACTCGGAGGACACGCACCACCTCGGCGCCATGGCCGCGGCCTTCATCGAGGGCGCACAGTCGCGCGGCGTGATCGCGAGCGCCAAGCACTTCGCCGCCAACAGCATCGAGGGCACGCGCCACACCGTCGACGTCACCCTCGACGCGCGCACGCTCCGCGAGGTGTACCTCCCGCACTTTCGCCGCGCCGTGGTCGAGGCGCACGTAGGCTCGGTGATGAGCGCCTACAACAAGGTCAACGGCGCCTGGTGCGACCAGAGCGTTCACCTCTTGCGCGAGGTGCTCAAAACCGAGTGGGGCTTCGCGGGCTTCGTCGAGAGCGACTGGGTCTTCGGCACCCACGGCGACGTCGACTCGCTGCGCGCGGGCCTCGACATCGAGATGCCCTCGGCGCTCCACTTCGGTCGCCTCGCCGACGCCGTGGCCACGGGCGACCTCTCGGTGCACACGCTCGACGACGCCGTGCGCCGCGTGGCCCGCGCCCAGCTCTGCTTCGGCCTCGACGCGCGCCCCCGCGTGGCCGACGACCCGTCGCAGAGGCTCACCCCCGCGCACCTGAGCCTCGCGCGCGAGGTCGCGCAGCGGGGCGTGGTGCTGCTCCGCAACGAGCCTGTGCGCGGTGCGCCCGCGCTGCCCTTCGACGGGGCGGTGCGCAACCTCGTGGTGTTGGGTCGCAACGCCGACGTCGAGAACATCGGCGACCGCGGCAGCAGCAGCGTGCTCGCGGGCGACGTGAGCACCGCGCTCGAGGGGCTCCAGGCGCGCGCGGGCGTCGCGGTGACGCACCTGCGCGGCGCGACGCTCGACGCAGAAGGCGAGCGGGCGGTGCGCGCCGCCGACGCGGTGGTGATCGTGACGGGCCTCGACGCCAGCGACGAGGGCGAGGCCGAGATCGGCGCGGGCGACCGGCGCTCCCTCGCGCTGCGCGACGACGAGGCGGCGCTCATTCGCGCGGCGGCGGCCCTCAACGACCGCGTGGTGGTGGTGCTCGAAGGCGGCGCGGCCATCACCACCGCGGGCTGGCGCGACGACGTCGAGGCGGTGCTCTTCGCGTTCTATCCGGGCGCGCAGGGGGGCCTCGCGCTCGCCGACGTGCTCTTCGGCGACGTCGCGCCGTCGGGGCGCTTGCCCTTCTCGATCCCCGCGCGCGAGGCCGACCTGCCGCCCTTCGACAACACGTCACCGACGGTGAATTACGGCTATTTTCACGGCTATCGGCACCTCGCGCACGAGGGCGTCGCGGCGGCGTATCCCTTCGGCTTCGGCCTCGGGTACACCGCCTTCGCGTACAGCGACCTCGCCGTGGCGCCCGCGACGATTCGCCGCGGCGACACGCTCACCGCGACGGTGACGGTGACCAACCGCGGAGCTGTGCGCGGCGTGGAGACGGTGCAGCTCTACGTGGGCGCGCGCGGGTCGAGCGTGCCGCGGGCGCCCCGTGATTTGCGGGCGTTTACGCAGGTGGAGCTCGCCGCGGGCGCGAGCGCGCGGGTCACCCTCACGCTGCGCGCCGACGACCTCGCGTGGTGGAACGAGGCCTCGCGGTCGTGGGCGCTCGAGCCCGTGGACTACGCGGTGATCGCGGCGCCCGACGCGGCGGCGACGGGCCTCGCGGCCACCGTGCGGGCGGAGTAAGCGATCAGCTCGGGTCGCAGGGGCCGTCGCAGCGGTTGCGCGTGGTCCCCGTCGCGAGCCACTCGAGCACCATCGGGAACACCGGCATCGACTCGCCGATGCGCGAGTGCGGGTCCGGCGTGCCCAGGGGCGGCACGTTCTCGAGGGGCTCGCGCAGCCCGAAGGAGAACTCGATCATCGAGGAGCCCGCGTGCTCGCCCATCACGGTGGGCACGCCGAACACGTCGCGGTTGAGCGGCGCGAGGTTGGGCACGTTGCCGATGGTGCGGGCCATGAGGTGCGCAGAGAGCGTGGTCACCTGGCGGTCGCCGATCGCGACGAGCATCAGCACCTCGTGCGGCACCGTGCCGGGCACCCGATCGGCGCGCAGGTACGGCGTCCACCCGGAGGGCTCCGTGCGATCCCAGAGCATCTGAATAATGGCCAGCACGCGCTGCACGTCGAGACCGTGGGGGAAGCGCGCGCGCAGGAGGAGTTCGAAGGTGGCGAAGTTGGTGCTCCGCGCGAGCATCAGGCTGTACGACTGGCCCGGCACCGCGAGCACCCCGCGCGCGACGTCGGGCGTGAGGGCCATGTACGTTCCGCCGAAGATGCCGCCCTGGCTCGCGCCGTAGTAGAAGCGCCGCGTCGCGTCGATGAGGCTGCGCCCGTTGGCCTGGAGCATGGGCTCGTCGCGCATCCGCCCCATCATGGTGCGCATGAGGAGCAGCGAGTTGACGATGCCCTGGTGCTGGCGGTCGATCACCTCGCGGAAGGCGCCGAGGTCGTTGCCCGAGATGGCCGTCGAGATGCGGCCGGCGTCTTCTTCGGCCATGCCCTGGAGGTCCATGCCGAAGACGATGAGGTTGGCGCCGCTCGCGAGCGCGCGGGCCGAGGGATCGCTGAAGATGTCCGAGCCCGAGCCGAGGAGCCCGTGGCCGTACCCGACGAGCCCCGCGGGGGCCATGAGCGCGGTGGTCGGGACGAGCATCCAGAAGCGGTAGGTGCCCGT
>CANMAT010000761.1 GCA_947494865.1 Deltaproteobacteria bacterium | reverse complement strand
CTCGCGTCGCCGTCACCACTGATCGGCGCGCCGATGCAGCGCGGCGCTACCGCGAGGGAGCGCAAATGTGGTTATCATCGCGCCCCCTCTGGTGAGACCTTCGCGCGCGCTCTCGAGGCTTGTGGTCGGCGTGGCTGTGGCGCTCGCTTCGTCGACGGCGCTCGCTGAAGACCACGCGCCGCGACTGCGCGAGGCGCCCGAGGTGGCGCTCCCGGCCGACGGCACGCTCCCCGCCGGCGCCTCGGTGCGTCTCGAAATTACCGTCGATGACGCGGGCACGGTCACCGAGGCGACGGTGCTCGAGGGCCTCCGCTCCGACCTCGATGCGCAGGTGCTCGACGCCGCGCGGCGCATGCGCTTTCAGCCCGCCGAGCGAGGCGGCGTCGCGGTGCCCGCCCGCCTGCGGTTTCGCTTTCGTCTCCGCGTGCCGGGCGCGAGCGCCGCCCCGCGCGACGCCGCGGGTGAGGGGGCCGTCCCGCCCAACCCCTACGTCGACGGCGCGCCGGAGCCTGCCGCGCCTGCGCCGACTCCCGCGGTCGATGCGCCCGCCGCGCCCGTCGCGCCCGCGCCCGCCCCGACGCCCGCGCCCGCGGAGGTCGACACCGCCGGCGAGGCCACCGTGCGCGCGCGCCGACAGCCCGGCGCCTCGACCGTGATGACCCTCCGCGCCGAGGAGCTCACGACCGTTCCTGGCACCTTCGGCGAGCCGACGCGCGTGGTGGCCACGATGCCCGGCGTCTCGCGAACGCCCTTCGGCCTCGGGCTCTTCGTGGTGCGCGGCGCCTCGTTCGAGAACACCGGGTTCTTCATCGACGGCTTCCCCGTGCCGGTGCTCTACCACTTCGGGTTCGGGCCCGCGGTGATCTCTTCGCGCCTCGTCGGCGAGCTCAATTTCTACCCCGGCGGATACCCCCTCTCGTTCGGGCGCTTCTCCGCCGGCGTGATCAGCCTCGACACGCGGCCGCCCCCTACAGACCGGCCCTTCGCGGAGTTTCAGGTCGACGTGCTGCGCGCGAGCGCCATGGGCGTGATGCCCTTCGACCACCAGCGCGGCAGCGTCGCGGTGGCCGCGCGGCGCAGCTACTACGACCTCCTCGTGCCGCTCATCGTCGACGGCGTGGGGCTCTCCTACTCCGACTACCAGGTGCGCGCCGACTACCGCTTCTCGCCGCGCGCGCGGGTCTCGGCGTTTCTGTTCGGCTCCAACGACAGCTTCGACCGCACCGCCGCGGCGGGCGTCGGCACCACCACCGCCGAGCAGAACTCCGAGCTCAGCTACACCTTTCACCGGCTCATAACGAAGTACGAGCTCGCCCTCGCGGGCGGCGCGACCTTCACCGTCGCCGGCATGATCGGCGCAGATTTTCTCACCTCGCGCTCGACGCAGCCGGGGCAGCCCGACCGCCTCCTCGGCTCCACGGGGTACATCCTCGGCGAGCGCGCGTCGCTGCGCATCCCGACGGGGCGCCACCTCACGACGCTCCTCGGCGTCGACGTGCTCACCATCACCTTCGACGCCGACGTGCGCATCCCGCTGCCGGGCAACATCGGCGGCGTGCCTCCGCCCGCGGCCGACTCCGAAGACGTGCGCTTCACCCCGCGCGTCACGCAGCTCAGCGCGGCCCTCGTGGCCGAAGAGGTGCTCCACTTCGACCGCGTCGAGCTCACCGCCGGCGCGCGCCTCGACCGGCTCATCTACGCCAACGTCTCTACCTTCATCGCAGACCCGCGCGCGGTGCTGCGGGTGCGCCCCGTCGACACGGTGACCGTCACGGCTGCGTCGGGATTCTTCCACCAGGCGCCTCCCTTCGTGCAGCTCGTGCCGGGCATCGGCAACCCCGACCTGCGGCCGCAGCGCTCGTGGCAGTCGTCGCTGGGCGTGGAGCTCAACCTCCCGCTGGGTTTCGAAGCGCGGCTCACGGGCTACTACAACCGCATGTACAACCTGCAGCGGCCCACGAGCCAGGTGGTGAACTCGGCCGACGGGCCGCGCAGGCTCTTCTTCGCCGACGATGGTCAGGGCCGCGCGTACGGCCTCGAGGTGCTGTTGCGAAGGCGCCTCGAGCGCGGCGTCTACGGGTGGGTGTCGTACACGCTGTCGCGCAGCGAGCGCTTCCTCGAAGGGGGCAACGTGGTGCCCTTCAGCTTCGACCAGACGCACGTGCTCAACGTGGCGCTCTCATGGCAGATCAACCCGAAGTGGCGCGTCGGCGCGCGCTTTCAGCTCGCCACGGGCAACCCCACGCAGAGCGTCAGGGGGGCCTTCTACGACGGCGACACCGACCGCTTTCGACCCCTCTTCGCGCCGCAGAGCTCCAATCTCCCGCAGGAGCGGCTGCCCACGTACCACCAGCTCGATGTGCGGGTCGATTACCGCTTTCGCTGGGGGCCCTTCGACATGTCGGCGTACCTCGACGTGATCAACGCCTACTACGCGCAGAACACCGAGTCGTGGCTCTACCAGTACGACTTCGCGCGGCGCACCAACTTCCCCGGCGTGCCCATTCTACCGACGCTCGGCCTCACGGGAGAGCTGCGGTAGCTGCGCCGCGTCACGCGCAGGGGAGGTTGACGGACTTGTTGCGCGCGTGAGAAGAGTCCGCGTCTCGCGCGCGGAACGATGGTCGCCGCATGCTTCACATCTAAGACGGAGAACGAAATGACGTTTCAAACTCGTTGGTGGCTGCCCATGGCGATGGCCAGCAGCCTGGTGGTGGCCTGTAGCGGTGGCGGCGGCGGCGGTGGCGCGACGGTCGACGCGGGCACGGACACCCCCGTGACGAGCGACATCACCGCGACCGACGCACCCGCCGATCGCCCCGCCGACGCGACGACCGACCGCGTGACGCCGCCCGTCGATCGCGCGCCGCCCGCGTCGCCGTGCTCCACGGCGGTCGACGTGTCGATGCGCATGCCCGGCGCTGACGGCTCGATCCGCGTGACGGGAAGCCTCTCGGCCAACGAGGCGGGTCAGATCGGCGACCTCTCGGCCTGTATGCTGCCCGACGACACGAAGATCAACGCCACGGTCTTTCGCTACACGATGCGCGCGGCGGGTCGTCTTCAGGTGAGCACCGTCAACGACGGCACCGATCCGATGGTCGATACCATCGTTGCGAT
>CANMAT010000760.1 GCA_947494865.1 Deltaproteobacteria bacterium | reverse complement strand
CTCGGGGCGCGGACCCTACACCGTAGAGCGCATCGCTGTCGCCTACTCGCGCGCGACGCGCGGTTTCACCCAGCGCTCGTCGAGCCAGTCGATCGAGGCGGGGGCGGCGCGGAGCGCGGCGTCGACCTCGCGCACGCGGGCGTCGGGCGCGAGCGGGTCGGCGGCGTAGGCGCGCGCGTAGAGGATCCAGTTGGAGACCTCGTAGTGGTGCAAGAGGGGGCCGAAGCGGTGGGCGTCGAAGGGCGCGAGGCGGGCGGCCGCGTCGTCGACGTCGCGCGCCTGCACGAGCGACGCGCACACGTCGAAGAGGAGCGCGCGGAGGTCTTCGAACGCGCGCTCGGGGTCGGCGGCCACCGCGGCGAGGAGCGCTTCGAAGTCCTCGTCGGACAGGCCCGCGTCGGCGGCGACGTCGGCCATCGCGGGCACCTGCGTGGCGAGAAACTCCGAGTCGGGCGCGTTGCCCAGCAGGCGACCCACCAGGTAGAGGTCGAAGGCGCTCGCGATCGCCTCGCCGAGGAAGAGCGCGTCGGCGCTCATCGGGCCGTCGCGGAAGGCGCCGCGGGCGAGGTGGTGCCACGCGGCGTGCGCGAGCACGTCGGCCGGGAGGTGCGCGTCGGAGAGCACGTCGGAGGGCGCCGCGGCGCTCCAGAACGTGAGGTTGAGAAACAGCGCGCGACCCCAGGCGACGCGCGGCGAACCCGCGGGCACCCGAAACGCGAAGGTGTCGTCGAGCATGATCTGCTTGAGGTCGCGATAGAGGCCCACGTGTCGGAACGATCGCTCGTCGTCGAGCGTGAGGGCGGCGGCGGTTACGGTCTTGAATTGCACGCGCGAAGCATAGTCTGCGCGTGCGCGCCAGCCGGACTTATGCGCAGCGCGGGGCGCCCGTCGGCGCCGCAGAATCGTGCGCGTTCGGTCGATTTCCTCGAGCCGGCGCGCGCGGCGTGGTGACGCACTCGCCGCGAGGTGCGCGTCGGTGCTCGGGGCTCGATGCCTCGGTTCTCCGTCGGCTCCGGACGCTCGCGAGCCATGAGGCCGCGCTCTCGTCGACGGTGTGCAGGGCGCGGCACCCGTGTGCGACGCGGGTGACCGTCCCGTCGGCGCGGTGCCTCACGTAGCCTCCACCCCTCCGCGACGCGCCTCACGCGTCGGGACACTTCCCATGGCGAACACTTCGAAGTCAGAGCGCAAGCGTCGGCGGGGCCGCGCCGCAGCGCCCTCTCCCCCGCGGGAAGAGCCCGCCGTTGCATCCGCGCCGGAGGCCCGCGGTCGCGGCGCGTGGGTGCTCGGGGCGGTGTTCGTCGCGTGCTTCCTCGCGCTGGTGCTCACGCGCTCTCGCGCGCCGCGGGGAGGGCCCTCGGCCGAGGCGGCGCGCGCCCTCGACGACGCGACGCCGCCGCCGCGTCGCCCGAGCGGCCCCGCGCGCGCCGGCGAGGTCGAGGCGCGCTACGTGGAGGTGCTGCTCCCGGCGAGCTACGTGACGGCCTCGGAGTGCCTGCGTACGCAGGAGCCGTGGGTGTTTCGCGGCCGCACGGCGGACGCGGTCGTCGCGCTCACGCAGGCCGCGGGATTTGCTCCCCCGCAGCTCGAGCGCGTGCGGGCCCTCGCGCGCTGCGACGCCTCGGGCTGCGTCGTAACGCCGGACCCGCAGCTCGTCGAGTCGCTCTCGCGAACCACGCGCAGCGCGCTCTACGCCGAGCTCGCGCGCGCGAGAGAGAACCGCCTCCACGCCCTCGCCGCGCTGCGCCCCGCGACGATGGGCCCGTGGACCGCGATGGCCCACGTGACCCCGCGGCTGCGCGAGCTCATCGCCCGCGCGACGTGGATGTCCGACGGCTCCTACGCGTTCTCCGACATGGCCTGGCTCTGCGCGCAGCTCGAGACCGACGCCGAGCGCGTCGAGGCCGTGACCACCCTCTACTCGCGTTACTCGCTCGAGGCCTCGCTGCGCGTGCCCGCCGACGGCGACCTGGAGCCCATGGTGCGCTACTGGAGCGTCGGCAACATCGAGGACGACGTGCGCAGCGCGCTCGCGTCGGCCCGGGGCGCCTCGCTGCCCCTCGCGCGGCTGCTCCCTGCGATGGCGCGCGCGCGGCTCGGGCGCTACCCCGCGCAGGGCGACCCCGAGTATGACTGCTACTGGTCGTCGACGCGCTTCTTCGCGGGCGCGACGCCCGGCGAAGACATTCCGGACGTGTCGCGCGCGGAGTACTACCTCAGCGGTGCGTACGCGGAGGTGACCGGCGACGAGCGGCACCTCGGCGACCTGTACGTGCTGCGCGGCGCCGACGGCAACCTCGTGCACATGGCCAACCACGTGGCGGGCGACGTGGTGTTCACCAAAAACGGCCGCTCGCACACGCGCCCGTGGGCGCTCATGCACACGCGCGACATGCGCCGCATCTTTCCGTTTACCACCCTCGCGGTCTTTCGTCGGCGCTGAGGCAGAGCCCCCCAGGTGCGCGCGGGCGCCCCACAATCGCCCTGAAAATCACGGCGTTTCGCGCGCATCGACCGGGCACGGCGCGTGCGACCGGCTCCTCCCGTCGAGCGTCTGTCGCAGGGTGCGCCGCGCTCGATCGGAGGCCGAGCATGAAGCCGATGCAACCCGAGGCATTTCTCTCTGACGTCACCGAGCTGCGGCGCCGCGCGCGCGCGCACATCGAGAACGGCGCCGTGGTCGAGGGGTACCGCGCCGACCGCGCGACGGTGGTGAAGATCCTCAACGAGGCGCTCGCCACGGAGATCGTGTGCGTGCTCCGCTACAAGCGTCACTACTTCATGGCCCAGGGCCTCGAGTCGAAGTCGGTGGCGCAGGAGTTTCTCGCGCACGCGGTGGAGGAGCAGCAGCACGCCGACGCCATCGCGCAGCGCATCACGCAGCTCAACGGCGAGCCCGACCTCAACCCCGAGGGCCTGCTCTCGCGCTCGCACGCGGAGTACGTCGAGGGCCGCACGCTCCTCGACATGATTCGCGAGGACCTCGTCGCCGAGCGCATCGCCATCGAGTCGTACGGCGAGGCCATTCGCTACCTCGGCGAGCGCGACCCCACCACGCGCCGCATGCTCGAGGGCATTCTCGCCACCGAGGAGGAGCACGCGGTCGACCTCGCCGACCTCCTCG
>CANMAT010000759.1 GCA_947494865.1 Deltaproteobacteria bacterium | reverse complement strand
GTCCGTCGTTGTGGCGCCCGCGTCGCCGGCCGCCGCGCTTGTCACCTCGGGCGCGCCGCAGCCCGCGAGGAGCCACGCCAGCGCCGCCGTGAGCACCCACGCACCGGGAGGGGTCCACCACGCGCTGCGCCGGGTCACCGAGACGTCGAGATACACGGCCGGGAAGTTGCAAACTGTGTGCTGTGCGCGCTCGGCGACCGTCTCGCTCGTTGGCTCTCGGGTTCGGTGCGCTGGCGCTCGCTTCGCGCGGCGGGGTTTCGCGCGCGGGGGGCATCGAGCTCGGGGCCGTGGGCGTCGAGGCCGTGGGGCGCGGCGGGGCCTTCGCGGCGCGCGCCTCCGACCCGCTCGCGCTGGGGCACAACGTGGCGGGCCTCGTGGGCCTCGCGGGCGTTCAATGGACAGCCTCGGCCAACATCGGGTTCTGGAGCCACTGCTTCACCCGCGACGGGCGCTACGACGGCGTCGAGAGCGGCGTCGAGACGCGGGGCACCGTGTTCGCCGCGAGCGCCTACGCCACCGCGCGGCCGGCGTACCCCGAGGTGTGCAACGAGCCTATGCCCGCCGTCGTTCCGCAGGTGGTGGTCACCTGGCGCCCGCGCCCGTGGATCGCCTTCGGCGCGGGCATTCTCACCCCCGCCGGCGTAGGGTCGCAAACCTTCCCTGACCGGGTGGTCACCCCCGCGGGCCTCGCCCCTTCGCCGTCGCGGTACATGGTGCTCGCCACCAACGTCGCGATCGTTCACCCCACCCTCGGCGTCGCGGTGGCGCCCACCCCCTGGCTGCGCCTCGGCGCGGCGGTGCAGCCCTCCTTCGGACACTTCGCGGGGGTCACCATGGCCAACGCGATCGGGTCGCAGTCGCCGGCCACCGACGTGCGCACCGAGGCCGACGCGTGGGGCTTCTTCTGGGCCGGCAACCTCGGGGTGATGGCCCAGCCCGCGCCGTGGGTCACCCTCGGGCTCCACGCGCACCTCAACGAGACCCCGGTGGTGTTCGTCGGCACCTCGACGGCGACGGTGCGCCCCTACGCCGCCGACCCCGACCGGGCCCACACCTCGCGCTTCGAGAGCGCCGTCACGCTGCCGCTCCCCAGCCTGGTGCGCCTCGCCGTGCGCTTCGCCGCGATGCGCGCGGGCGCGCCCGCCGCGTGGGCCGACCGCGACCCCATGCGCGACGAGGACTTCGACTTCGAGATCGACGTCCATTACGAAACCTCGTCGCAGCTGCAGCAGGTGGTGACGCGCAGCACGGGCATCGTCGAGGTGGCACCGGGCATGGGGGCCCCCGCGACGCCCGAGGTGGTGCTCCGTCGAAGCTGGCGCGACACCTTCGGCCTGCGCCTCGGGGCCGAGCGCAATGTCATTCCCAACAAGGTCGCCGTGCGCGCAGGCTTCTCGTGGGATCTGGGCGCCCAGACCGGTCAGCGCACCTACAACGGCCGCGTGCTCGCGTGGAACCCCGACGCCGGCATCGACACCGCGGGCTACGACACCTTCGGCCTCTCCCTCGGCGCCAGCCTGCGCTTCGGCTGGCTCACCGTCGACGTGGCCTACCAGCACGCCTTCTCGCCCGGACAAACCGTGGCCCTGGGGCGCGCCCCCACCCTCAGCGGCACCGCGCCCATCACCGCCGCCGACTGCGCGCGCGGCCCGGGCTACCCCGGCCCCGGCGCGTGCACCAACAACCAGGGCGTCTACACCGCCTCCAACGACGTGCTCTCCATCGGCATCACGGGTCGCCACTGACCCTTCGCCACACGTTGACCGATCGGTAACAGCGGGTGGGACACTCGTGGTCGCTGGTCAGCGTAGTCCCAGCGTAGGCCGAGCCCACGGCCCGCGCGCCGTCGCGTGCACACCGCGGCACGAAACGTGAGAACGTGGCGCCGATGTCTCCCCCGAAGCGCCCGCTCCTCGCTCTGCGCCTCGCCTGCGTCGGCGCGCTCGTCGGCGCCTGCAACGCCGGCGACGACACCCTGGTGAACAGCGACAACCCGCTCGGCGACGCCGGCGCGCCCGCCTTCGACGGCACCGCGCCCGCCCGCGACGGCGCTGCGCCCCTCGACGCGCGCGGCCCGGCCGACAGCGCTGCGACCCTCGACGGCGCAACGGGCGACGTGCCCCTCGGCGGTCCCGCGAACGTGGTGTTTCCGGGCACCCCCACGCGCGACACCTGCGACGACGGGCTCGACAACGACGGCGACGGGCGCGCCGACAACGAGTGCGTGTGCCTTCCGGGCGCCACGCAGAGCTGCTTTCTGGGCTCCCCCGCGCTGGCGGGCAACGGGCCGTGTCAGCGCGGGCTGCAGCGCTGCGAGGGCGACGGCGAGTTCGGCGTGTGGGGCGCGTGCGTAGGCTCCGGCGCGGCGCAGCGCGAGGTGTGCGACATGCTCGACAACAACTGCGACGGCGCCGTCGACGAGGGCTGCACGTGCCGCGCGGGCGAGCGCCGCGGGTGCTTCACGGGCCCCGCCTCGGCGCGCGGCGTCGGCGCGTGCCGCGACGGCGAGCAGACCTGCGCGGTCGACGACGCGGGCCTCACCACGTGGGGGCGCTGCGTGGGGCAGACGCTCCCGCGGCCCGACACCTGCGACAGCCTCGACAACGACTGCGACGGTCGTATCGACGAGAACTGCGACTGCCGCCCCGGCGCCACCCGCGCCTGCTACGACGGCCCTGCGGGCACCGCGGGCTTCGGCGCGTGCACGGCGGGCACGCAGCGCTGCCTCGCGGGCCTCGCGTACGGGGCGGCGTGGGGGCCCTGCGAGCGCCAGTCGCTCCCCTCCACGGAAGACTGCGCCGACCGCGCCGACAACGACTGCAACGGCCGCATCGACTGCGCCGACGCCCGCTGCGCGACGTCGTTCGAGTGTCGCCCGTGCGCGCCCGGCGGCGAGCGCTTCACCCTCTCGACGGCGCCCGCCGACGTGCTCTTCGTCGTCGACCGCTCGGGCTCCATGACGCTCCCCACCCTCGACGGCGCGACGCGGTGGAACGCGCTCGTCTCCGCGGTGCGCGCGGTGCTCCCGCCCCTCGACGCGTCGATGGCGCTGGGGCTCATCATCTTTCCCGACGCCGACGCGTGCGCGGTGCCGCCCACGCCCGTGGTGCCGCTCTCGATGATGGC
>CANMAT010000758.1 GCA_947494865.1 Deltaproteobacteria bacterium | reverse complement strand
GGCCGTCGTCTGCCGGAGGGGCGTCGTCCATCGGGCGTCGCCTTCGAGGCCGAGCGACACGCCCGACATCGAGCCGAGGTCGAGCCGCACCTGGGCCACGCCCCCGGCGCCGCGGGTGACCGTGATCCACCGCGGCTCGTCGACGGTGATCCCATGGTCGGCGGGCACGTCGCGGAGCGTTTGCACGTAGCCGTCGGGCCACCGCACCACGAGCCGCGAGACGACCCGCGCGTCGCCCAGGCCGAGGTGCGTGTCACCGTCGCTCGTGGCCGCCGTACCGCCGCTGCGTGACACCTCGCGCACCAGGGTGCGCGCGCCCGCCTCGGCCTCGATGCGCGCCCCGAGGCCGTCGCGGTTCGACACGGTGCCGCGGAGGCGCACGCGGAGCCAGTGGCGCCCCTCGCGCTCGGCCTGGTTGCGCAGGAGGTACCCGCGCTCGGGCGTCGCGTCGCACGCGCGGAGGTACACCGTCTGCGCGCCCATCACGAAGTCGTCGTCGCCGTCGCGGTCGAAGTCGCCCGAGGCGAGCGCCGACCACGCCCCCTCCGCGTCGAAGCCCTCGCCGTAGGGGGCGCGCCAGAACCTCCCCGAGCCGCGGTTGAAGTACACGGTGTTGCTGAGGTCGTTGCGGCCCACAGGGATCACGCCGTAGGTGACCATCGCGTCGATGAGGCCGTCGTTGTCGACGTCGCGCGCGAGCGCGCTCCAGCTCGACGAGGGAGAGCCCGGGCCCTCGGGCGGCGCCGTGAGGCCCAGCACATGGACCGCGTGCTTGGGCAGCGCGCCGCGCGTGCCGACGAAGAGCTCGGGGGCGCCCACCGTGGTCATGAGGTAGTCGAGCGCGCCGTCGCCGTCGAAGTCGCCGACGCCGATGCCCATCGGGGTGAAGCGCGGGCTGTTGAAGGGGTGGCCGAGGTCGACGGGCTCCATGCGCAGCGCGCCGCCGGGCACGCTGCGATAGGCCGCGTTGAGCCACGCCCCGTGCGAGGGGACGCTCTCGTCGACCTCACATGGCCCCACGTGCGGCGCCGAGCGCGGCGCTTGATAGAGCGTGTGCCCGTCTTGCGTGAAGAGCATGTCGGGGCGGCCGTCGCCGTCGAGGTCCGTGGCGAGCGCGTTCCAGTTGAAGCCGTCGTGGTTGAAGAGCTCGGAGGCGTCGACGTACCGGGGCCCGGGCCGCCCGAGGAGCGCGCGCGCGAGGTAGCGCCCGTCGCGCTCGGTGCCCGAGCGCCCCGCCACGATGTCGAGCTGGCCGTCGCCGTCGAGGTCCGTGAGCTCGACGGAGAGAATGACCCCCGGCGTGCCCCGCGAGCCGTCGGGCCGCGGCGGCAGCGCGATGGCTTCGAAGTGCCCGCCGCCGTCGTTGAGGAGCACGCGCTCCTCGGCCTCTTCGCGGGTGCCCGCGAGCGAGCCCGCGCGGGCGCCCAGCACGAGGTCCTGGTCGCCGTCGTTGTCGAGGTCGCCGAAGATCGCGCTCCACGCGCCGAGGCCCGCGAGGCCCGCCCACGCCGTCACGTCGACGAAGCCCGCGCCGCCCTCGTTGCGCAGCAGAGTGACCGGGCCCACATCGCCGACCATGGGCCCCGTCGAGCCCATCAACAAATCGGGGAAGCCGTCGCCGTCGACGTCGCCCACCGCCACCATGCTCCCCGGGCCCGGCAGCGCGCTGCGACAGAAGCGATGACCGCACCCCCTCGGGGCCGCCACCACGGGGCCATCGGGACGCATCGCCTCACTGCGGTACACGCTCGACGCGCGGCCTCCTGCGTCGACCACGCCCTGCTCCTCGGGTGCGGCGACCGCACCCGGCGGAGCGCAGGAGGTGCTCGCCAGAACAAGAACAGAGCCGAATCTGCGTCCGAAAACGAAGAGATTCTTCTGTCCCATAACTTCAATGGGTACAGCAGTTCGAGCTTCGAGCCAAAATTAAATGCGTCACACACGCCGCATGGGGCACCAAAGGCCGAGTGCGCAAGCCCTACCCGACGGGACGTATAGCCCCTGCATAGGGTCAGTGCTGCGCAGCGCTCACGAGGGGCGCCAGCAGGGCTTCGCTGCGCGCGCGCTCGGCGTCGAGGAACACCACGAGGTGATCCTGCGCGCGGCTCGTGGCGACGTGGAGCAGGTGCGGCCGCGCGGCGAGCCAGCGCAGGTGCTTGCGCTCCGTCGCGGCGAGCGAGAGCACCACCACGCGGCGCTCGCCGCCCTGGAGGTTGTGTACGGTGCGAACGAGCACGCCGTCGTCGCGCACGAGGCCGCTCCGCTGCAGGGCGCGCTCGAGCCGCGCGCACTGGCCCACGAAGGGCGTGAGCACGGCGATGTCGCGCGGGGCCACGCCGTCGCGCACGAGCGCCTCGACGAGCGCCACCACGCGGCGGCCCTCGGCCTCGTTCACCACCCCGTCGGGCCCGCGCGCGCCGACGCCTCGCACGTCGCGCACGATCACCGCGGCGCTCAGGTGCGGCGACACCGCAGAGAGCGAGCGCGGGGGCGTACGCACGTCGAGGGCGTAGCCGCTCCACCGCGAGGCCAGCGCCACGATGGCGGGCTGCGAGCGAAAGTGCTCCACGAGGGCGAGGCTCGCGCCCGCGCGCCCCTCGGCCACGGCCTGCGCCGACGTGGTGGCCGACGCGCCCATGCGAAAGGGCCCCGTGGCGTCGTCGTCGAGGCCGCGGGCGAGGCGCGCGTCGAGGCGGTCGTCGAGCGCGTACACGGGCGGCAGCTGCGCGGTGTCGCCGGTGATGAGCGCCCGCGACGCGCGCGCCAGGGCGGGCACGGTGTACACGGGCGCGCACTGCCCGGCCTCGTCGACCACGAGCCGATCGATCGCGCCGCCCTCGAGCGGAAACGACGCGCGCATCGAGAGCAGCGTGCAGCCCGCCACGGGGAACACGCACGCCAGCGCGGCGAGCACGTCGGGCAGCCCCCCGCGCGCCCGCTCGGCGCGGGGCTCGTCGAGCATCAGCGCGAGCGCGTCGAGCAACAGGGGAACGAGCCGCGGCCGGTGCGCGCGGGCCCACGCGTCGCGCACCGCGAGGGCGGCCTCGACGAGCGCGGGGTCGGGCGTCGGGGCCTCGGCGTCGACCGCGTCGCCCTCGATGCGCGCGAGCTCGGCCTCGACCCGCGCG
>CANMAT010000757.1 GCA_947494865.1 Deltaproteobacteria bacterium | reverse complement strand
TCGCTCGCAATCAACGTCCGCCCCGGTGGGCCAGGCCCGACGCTGCCCGATGCAAGTTCTATCAGCACATGCGTGGCTGGTGAACCGGTGTCCTGGATGACGGGCGGAGCAGAGGTCATCGACTACAACGAAGATGGATATAGTGACATTGTTCTCGGGCCGAGCCGCGATGGGCCGGGTATTGTGTACCTCGGTGGTCCGATGGGCCTCGACGGCGCACGCTGCGTGAGCATCTCCGCGCCGTAGACCCGATGCGGGCAACCCGGCGCAATCATCCGCCGTATCCTCGCCTGCTTCGCCCGGCGCCGTGACGCCGAGGCGCGGGCGCTCTTCGCGGTGCTCAGCGCGCGGTCGACGACGCCACGCGAGAGCGTCCGCACAGCCGTCAGCGGCTCGGAGCGGGCACTCCCGAGAGTCGCGGCAGGAGCACCCGCTCGACCTCGGCGAGGTACTCGGGGAGCCCGGTGAACGCTCCGCGGTGCGCGAGGTTGTCGAGTGAGGTGTCCTTCCAACAATGCTCCCCACGCGGTGAGCGCGCATCGCCGCGCGGGAGGAGCTCACCGCAGCAGCGCTTCGAATCGCGCGCGTCGCCGGTGTTGGCGGTCATCCTGTGCGGCTCCGCGGCGGGATCGAAGCCGAGCGTCTGCGTGAGCGCCTTCAGGGCTTCCCGCTCGTGTGACGCTGTGGGTTCGAAGCCCGCGATCACCCACGCCTCCGATTCCGGCCGGGCCACCGCGAGCAGCATCGGAATGTCCTCGACACGTGCTCGCTCCACGCCCGAGAGCATGTCGACTCGCAGGTCGGGGGTCCGGTCGGTGTCACGACACATCACCAGCACATCGGGGCGCGGCGTGAGCCTCGCCGCCGCATGCGCCGCGCGGTACGCCTCGAAGGCGCCACCCGACATCCCGAGTCCGTGCGTGCGCAGCCCCTGCGAGCGCGCGAGATCCTTCATGCCTCCCCAGGTGACAAATCCCGCCGCGTCATCGAGGCCGCTCCACCGACGCTGCAGCTTCCGCATCTCGACGTCGCGCCAGAGGTCCGCCAACCACAACGGCCCGCGCTCGACCACCACGCGGTCGCTCAGGTCGCGCGCCAGCGTCATGCCCAGCACGTCTTCGGCGACGACCAGAACCCGCAGCGTCACCGACTCACCCAGGCGTCGCCCTCGGTCATCCAGAGCTCGCCCGACGAGAGCATCGTTCGGAGCCGCGCGTCGGGGAAGTCTTCGAGGCGCTTCGCGTGGATCACTCCCTTCGGGTCGCGCCCCAGCACCACCACCTCGTCGGGCGTGAGCGCGTCGATGAGGTAGGGCGAGTGCGAGGTGGCCAGCACCTGGAGGCCCGGTGACTCGGCCAGTGCGGCACGAAGCGCCGCGATGAGGTCGCGCTGCGCGCGGGGATGGAGCGCGCGGTCGATGTCATCGACGAGCACGACCTCCGTGGGTGTCACCACGCGTCCGTCGACGATGCCCTCGCGGCGCTCGAGCGTCTCCAGCGCCGTGAAGATGCCGAGAGCCAGCAGCGTGCCTTCGCTCACCTGCGCCGCGGGAATGTGCGGCGCGTCGGTGAACGAGAACAAGAGCGCGTCGTGGATGGAGGTGACCTTCTCGGTAATCTGCACCTGCTGCCGCTCGACCTGAATCGCCCGGATGACATCTTCCGTCTTCGGAATCCGCTGAAACGACACCTCGCGCACGATGGGGACCACCGCCCGCAAGCGGTCGACGATGCGCCGGAAGCGACCTCCGTCGGTCAGGAGCAGGTGCGCCAGCACCGAGGCGAGGCCCTGCCCCTGAGGGCCGAGCGCCGGCTGCGACGACTGCGGCGTCGAAGAGGCGGCGAGCGTACGCGCGTCGAGCGAGAGCACCGCCACGTTGGGGCGATGGCCCATCGCGCCGTCTTCACCCTGTACGTCGAGCCGCGCGGCGCGCAGCACGTCGCCCTGCTGGCCCTTGTACTCCGCGCGCAGCGTGTGACGCCTGCCCCCCGAGACGTGCACGATCTCGTAGCGCACGGAGTCGGCGCCGCGGCGCAGGGTGTCGAGCGGGAGCGTGTCGGCCATACCCCCCCACACGTCGCGCACCAGCTCCAGCACGCTGGTCTTGCCGCTCGCGTTCTCGCCCACCAGCACGGTGAGGGTGGCGCACGGAATCGTCGTGTCGGTGTGCCCCTTGTAGTTCTGGAGTGAGATCGTCTCGATCACGCCGCGACGCTACCACGCGCTCCGAGCGCCTCGTTCGCGAGATCTCCCGCCGCCGATCTGAAGCGCGCCCCCGGCTCGTCGCAGCGCGCGCGGCCCCGTCAACGCGTGTGCGGCGCCTCTTCGCGGCGGTAGAATTCGACGTAGAAGCGCACGGGCCCGACGAGCTCGACGCGGTGCGGGCGCTCGGCGATCACCACGCCGACGGTCTCCGGCGTGAGCGTCTGCGCCGCCAGCGCGGGAGACTCTACGCAGTAGCGCAGGCACCCCGCCTCGACGTGGATCTTCGCCCACACGCCGGCCTTCGTGGTGTGCGCCGCGCGGAGCCCCGCGGGCACGCTGGCCTCGGTAAAGGTGGGCGTTCGCTTGTAGGCCATGAAGCCCGCGGGGACTTCGAAGCGCTCGCAGCGGAGGCACGCGACGGCGGTGCCGACCATCGCGGCGCGGCCCTCGTCGGTAAGCGTCCACGGGCGCGAGGTCATCGGCGGCCTGTGTCGCATGTGGAAGCCGTGGCCGCACGCGAGCTCGGCCACGAGGTCGCCCGCGTCGTCGCGGTGGTAGCCGGTGATCGCGCGCTGCATCGGCCGCGAGCGTACCGCACGGCGCGCCTTCGGGGCTGCGCCCCGCGTCTCCCGATGCTCGAAGGGGGGTCAGGGTGTGCGACCCCGCGGCGCGGCGCTCGACGGCCTATCGTCCCTTTGGCGCCTTCGCCTTCGCGGCGCGGCGAGGCTCGAGCGCCGCAGCGACCCCGGGCTCCGTCGCGGCGATCTCCTCGATGCGCGCCATGTGGCGCTCGCGGCTGCGCTTGAAGTGCGCGCGGTTGTTGCGCAGCTTGTCGAGGAGCGCGCGCGCGACGCGCTCCGAGGGCGCGAGGTCGAGCAGCACGAGGCCGTTGACGAAGCCGTTGAGGGCGAGCACCCCCTTCGGG
>CANMAT010000756.1 GCA_947494865.1 Deltaproteobacteria bacterium | reverse complement strand
TCGACGTGCCCGATGTGCCCGATGTGCCCGATGTGCCCGATGTGCCCGATGTGCCCGATGTGCCCGATGTGCCCGATGTGCCCGATGTGCCCGATGTGCCCGACGTGCCCGACGTGCCGGTGACCGCGTCGCGCGCGGGGGCCGTGTGCACGCGCCCCGACCCCGCGGGGGGCGTCGACGTGGCGTGTGGCGGGCTGCTGCGGTGCCTCCCCACCGAGACCGCGCCGGTGTGCACGCTCGACTGCTTCAACGCCCCCACGCAGGCGGCCGAGCAGGCCATGTGCGGCGGCAGCGGCGCCACGTGCCTCACCTACGCCGACGCCCCCGACGACGACTCGTTCTGCGCCCGCGCCTGCGACCCGAGCGCCCGCGGGAGCGCCGCCGGCGCGTGTCGCGCGGGCTTCGTGTGCACGGGCTGGTGGTTCACGCACGCGAGCGGCGCGCCCGACGTGACCGGCTGCGCGGGCTTCTGCACGCGCGACAGCGACTGCCCCGCGGGCGAGCGCTGCAACACGCGCGAGGGCCTCTGCGGCGCGCGCCTGCCCGACACCATGCGCCTGCGCGACGGCGAGGCCTGCGACCCGACGCGCACCGAGCTCGTTCCGGGCGAGACACTGCGGCGCAACACGCAGTGCCGCGGCGTGTGCTTCGGCGCGTCGTCGGACCCCACGCAGGGCCTGTGCGGCAGCTACCTCGACCTCGCGCAAACAGGCGCGTGCCCCGACGACCCCGCGCTGGTGCGCCCCCTCACGGGCTCCGCGCCCGATAATTTGGCGCTCTGCATCGAGCGCAACTGCACCCGCGACCTCGACTGCCGCCCGCCGCTCGTGTGCCGCTACTACGAAGACGCCATGGGTACGCCGGTGCGCATGGGCCCGCGCCTGTGCCACTACCCCACGGGCTCGCAGCGCGTGGGAACGCCCTGAGGCGTCAGCCCTGACCGAGCTCGACGGGGTGCTGCGCGTTGCAGTACTCGCACGCGATGAGGTTCTGCCCGCGCACCGGAGGCGTGAGCGCGGCGCCGCAGGTCTCGCACTTCGACGGCCAGCGCACGGGCACGCCCACGTTCGAGTTCGTGGGCATGGGGCCCTGGTAGCGCGCGCGCTGCATGTCGCCGGTGCGAAGCTGCTCGACGAGGGTGTCGGCCTCCTTCGCGGTCACGCCCTCGAGCTTGAACGTGGCGCGCGGCGGGAGGTTCGACCCCTGCCGAAACTGCAGCACCAGGAGCTGATCTTTGAAGAGCACGCCCCGCTCGGCGTCGTCGCTGGCGGCGAGCTGGCCGATGAGCCCGTCGAGCAGCAGGGCCCGCCGCGTCTCGGTGCGCGACGCGAAGAAGATGAACGACCGCTCGAGCACCACCTCTTCGGTGTGTTCGAAGCGCACGCGGTGGGCGGTGAAGAGCAGCAGCCCCTCGCGCTCGCCCTGCGGCGAGTCGCTCCACGCGGCCTTGAGGGCCAGCACGGGGTTCTCCTCGGGCTGGAGGCGAAAGCTCGCCTGCTCGAAGCTGTCGAGGGTGAAGTGCACGCTCGTGAGCTTGCTCACCAGCGCGTCGACGGAGGTCACGAAGGGGCCCACCGACTCGCGCGCGCGCCGCTCGGCGGCGTCGATGGCCGACGAGAGGCCGCTCGCCTCGACGGCAAGGCTGCGCGCCTCGCTCTCGACCGCGTGCGCCGGGCGCCCGCTCATGCGGCTGGCCCGCGCGAGGAGGGCGTCGGCGCGGCCCTTGAGCTCCCGCGCGGCCCGCTGCGTCTCGTTGCGGGCGGTGCTCACCGCGCTCTGCGCGAGCGACTGCGCGGCGCGGAGCCTCTCTTCGAGGTCGCCGGCCCAGATGTACCCGCGGGCGCGGGCGCGGGCCACGTCTTCGGCGGCCTTGCCCAGCGCGGCGCCCCGGGCGTTGATGTCGTTGAGCACGCCGTCGAACGACAGCTTCGCCGCGGTGCTCTGCGCGCCCGCGATGGCAGCCTGCACCTGCAACTCGACCATCGCGCGCTCGGCGAGCATGTCTTGTTTGGTTCCGCCGCCCTTGGCCATGAGATCTCGTACCTCGTTCGCGCCGCGTGAAACAGGCGATCCGTCGCCCGCCGTGAGACACTCCACACCACGGAACGCCCCTGGAATCAAGGCCCGGCGCCGCACCTCCGGCCCTATACTCAGCGCACCCTCATGGAACCCTTCACCGCCCTGATGCTCCCGCTCCTCGTCGTGCTCTTCGTGCTGATGGCGCGCTCCGTCCGGCAGGTGAACCAGTGGGAGGTGGGGCTCAAGTTCACGCTCGGAAAGTTCTCGGGCCGCATGGAGCCTGGGATCAACTTTCTCGCGCCCCTCGCGCAGTCGATGATCCGCGTCGACACGCGCATCCGTAACCGTGATCTCCCCCACCAGATGGTGATCACGGCCGACAACGTCACGGCCATGATCGACGCGGTGGTCTACTACAAGGTCGTCGACCCCGAGCGCGCGACCCTCAACGTAGAGAACTACGAGCTCGCCATCAAAGACCGCGCGAAGGTGGTGCTGCGCGACATCGTGGGTGAGATTCGCCTCGACGAGCTCCTCGCGCACCGCGAAGAAATCGCCGCGAAGGTGCGCGTCGCCGTGGAGCAGTTCGTGGCCCAGTGGGGGCTTCACGTCGAGCTCATCGCCATGCAAGACATTCAGCTCCCGCCGCAGATGCAAGAGGTCATCGCGCGCAAGGCCATCGCCGAGCGCGACCGGCAGTACGTGCTCATCAAGTCGCAGGCCGACGTCGAGAGCGCGCGCAACTTCGCCGAGGCCGCGCGCATCCTCTCGAGCTCCCCCGGCGCGATGGAGCTGCGCCGTCTGGAGGCCCTGCAGAACCTCACCGCGCAGGGGACGAGCAAGGTGATCTTCGACCTCGCCCGCGGCGACAGCGGCGAGAGCCCCGAGGTGCGCAAGCACGCCGTCGCCATGGCCGCCGCGATGGCCGACGACGCCCGCACCGGCGTGCGCGTGAACGAGCAGCCCCAGCAGACCACCGCCGAGGCCGACGCCGCGGGCGAACCCTCGGCCGCCACCGCCCTCGCCCAACAGCGCCGCTAACCTCCGATGGACGCTTCCGCCCTGCGCACCCTCGCCCTCGACGCGCTCGGCCCCTACGCCGACCCGCGCG
>CANMAT010000755.1 GCA_947494865.1 Deltaproteobacteria bacterium | reverse complement strand
GGCGCAGTCGGCGTTGGTGGCGCAGCGCACGGGGGCATCCGTCGCGTCGGTCACGTCGGGCACGTCGGTCACGTCCGTCGCGTCCGTCGCGTCCGTCGCATCCGTCACGTCGTCGACGGCGACGATGTCGGTCGCGTCGGGCGCGTCGGCGGTGACAGGCTTGTCGGGCACGTCGGAGGCGTCACCGATCGCGCCCACCACGGGGTCGCCGGTACAGCTCGCGAGCACCGAGAAGCAGAGCAGCGCGAGCAACCTCTCGCGCGACGAGGGAGGCTTGAATCCAGGCATGGCGGTGAATCCCTTCCGAGGGCTGCCACCGTACTACGGCGAGGCGTTCGCGGCAGCGTGGCGCGCGCGGGGCGCCCCGCGGCGGCGCGGGGAATGCGCCGGAGCCACCGCTCGAAACGCCGTATCAGAAGCGAAATCCCACCGTCACCCGCAGGTACGCGGCCGACGGGTCGAGCGTGCCGAGCGCCGTCGACTGCGACGCGACGCGGTCGCTCGCCGCGCGCTCATCCGCAGGCGCGGGCTGTGACACCGCGATCGCCGTGGGCGCCACGTACTGGTATCCGCCCTCGACGGACACCGCGACGCGCAGCGTGTGGGCGCCGATGCCGTCGAACCACCGCCCGCTCGTGAGCATCACCCCCGCGCCCGCGGAGCCGTAGGGGGCCCACGCGCCGCCCGAGAGCGTGCCGCCGTCGCCGTCTTCTACGCTGGCGTCGAGGTACGACGCGCCGCCCGCGACGCGCGCGTACGGGGTGAGCCACGAGAGCATCTCTACGCGCAGCGTGAGGGCGGCCTGTACGCCGTGGGTGGTGAGGGTGGTCGCGAAGGCCTGCCGCACGTTGCCCTGCGCGTTCGCGGTGCGCCATCCGAGCTCGGCGCCGAGGGTGAGGCGCGGGCCCAGGTGCGCCAGGTCGCGCCCCACGAAGAGCCCCGCCACGGGCGTCGCGGCGCTGTTGCGCACGAAGGGGAGGTACGAGCCGTCGTGGTGCCACGCGGGCCCCACCTCGGCGCCGACGGACCACGGGCTGCGTGCGGCGTTGGAGGTCTGCGCGAGCGCGGCGGAGCCCGTGAGGGCGGCGGCCGCGAAGAAGAGGCATGAAGCGATGCGAGGGGACATCACGGCGCGCTCCGATCGAGCAGTGAATCGAGGAGGAAGCCGCGCACCACGCGGGCGGTCTCGCGCTGGGGGTTGGCGGCGTCGAGCACCGTGAGCGAGCCCGCGCTCGCGGGGTGCAACGCCACCACGCGGCCGGGGCGCCCCATGGCGCCGGGGAGGGGGATCACGCGCGTGGCGGGCTCGTCGAGGCGCACCTCGCCGGGGCCGAAGGTGTCGAGGGCGATGTAGCCCATGCGCGCGGTGTAGCTCGGCGCCACCCAGAGGCGCTGACGGTCGCTGTCGAAGGTGGCACCCTGGAGCGGAACCTCGGCGAAGATGGGCGACACGGTGCGCCGCGCGAGGTCGAGGAGGCTGAGCTGACCCGTGGAGCCCGCGCTCGCGTGGTCGAGCATCACGGCACCGCGCTCGGGCAGGTCGAGCGCGCTGAGCACGGGCCGCGAGAGCTGCACGGTCTCGACGTTCTGCCCGCGGCGCGCGTCGAGGTCGGTGAGCTCGAGGAAGCTCACCGCCGACGCGAGGCCGCCGGTCGCGTAGAGCAGCGCGCGCGGGGCGACGGTGGCGTCGCGCGGCGACGGGGCGGCGAAGAGAAGAATGCGGTTGGCCACCGCGTCGAGGGGCACGGTGACGGTGGTGTTGGCCCGCGCGTCGATCACGCGCGCGTCGCGGCTGCCGGGCGAAACGACGAGGAGCTTGCGCGCGCTCGCCTCGCCGATGAGGGCCATGTCGCTGGGGTTGCGCCCCGCCGCGAGCTGGTTGATGGTGGGGCGAAAGTCGTTGCTGTCGGGGCCGTCGGGGGTCACCGGCGCGAGGCGCAGGGCGTACACGTCGTTCGACTGCTCGGCGCGCGCGTACACGGTCGACTGCTCGGGGTCGAAGAGGAGCTGCGCGGGGCGAATGGCGCGCGCGTCTTCGGGCAGCGTGAGGCGCACGGTGGTCTCGGCGCGCTGCGGGTTCGTGAGGTCGATGAGGGTCACATAGGCGTCGGAGAGCACCACCGCGAGGGTGCGGGCGGTGCCGTTGATGGGCATCGGCGGCGAGAAGGCCACGGCGTTGGGCACGCCGCCGAAGCTGCGCACCGTGCGACGCGCGGGGTTGGTGGCCGACGGGGCCGCGTCGAGGTCGACGACGGCGATCTCGTTGGGGTTGAACAGCAGGCGCCCCGACGTGGCCGACGGGAGATAGTGCGCGATGGCAAAGCGCCCGTCGCTGGTCTGCGACACGGCGTTGAAGGGAGAGCCCACGGTGTACGTGCGCGCGGGCGCGCCGGCCGCGGAGATCACCGCGAGGGTGCCGGGCGAGGGGGCCACGCCGGGCTCGCCGCGCGAGCCGCGCGAGAGCACCATCACCTCGTCGTGGTCGCGCCGCGCGACGGCCAGCACGGGGTCGAGGCCCACGGGCACCGAGCGCACCGCGAGGGTTGTTGAAGCGAGGTCGAGCACGCGGGCGGCGGCGGCGTGGGTGTCGACCCAGGTGAGCGTCTGCGCCGCGGCCACGGGGCCGAGCACCGTGAGCGGCGCGTCGAGGAGCGCGTCGCGCTCGGGGCACCCGGGCAGCGCGAGCGAGAGCGCCGCGAGGCCCAGCGAGAGGAACGTTCTGCGAGAAGGGTTAAGCATGGTGGTCAGTCCACGACGCGGCTGTTGAGTTCGAAGCCCGTCACCGACTGGAGGGCGCCGGTGTTCCAGTCGACGAAGGTGATGCGCCCCTCGGGGTGATCTTGTCCGATGAAGGCTCGCGCGGTGCCGGGCACGGCGCCCACCGAGAGGGGCGGCGACCCGAGCGCGACGCTCTCGATCACGAAGCTCCGCAGCGACACCCGCTGCGCCTCGGCGACGAGCCGCGCGTCGTCGCGCAAGAGAACGAACGCGTGCGAGCCGTCGGGCACGATGGCGAAGGGCCCCACGTCGGCGGCCGTGAGCTGCAGCTTGGCGAAGCGCGTGGCCGTGTCGACGAGCGTGTACCCGAACGATCGGTCGATCTGCGCCGCGAGGCCGATGCCCGCCTCGGTGGGG
>CANMAT010000754.1 GCA_947494865.1 Deltaproteobacteria bacterium | reverse complement strand
CGGTCGACGGCGCCTGCGACGTGACGTGGCGCACCGCCGACGGCCCCGTGACGCGCACCTACGACAAGGTGCTCTTCACGGCGCCCACGCGGGCCGCGCGCGCGGTGCTGGCGCCCTCGCTGCTGCCCGCGCTCGACGCCTTCGAAGCGAAGAACCCCACGTCGCGCGAGTACCTCGGCGTGGTGTGCACCACGCTGGTGCTCAAGCGCCCGCTCACGCCCTACTACGTGCTCAACATCGGCGACGAGTCGGTGGAGCTCACGGGCCTCATCGAGATGACCACCGTCGTGTCGCGCGATGAGACCGCGGGGCGCTCGCTCGTGTACCTGCCGCGCTACATGGACGCCAACGACCCGCGCTTCGACGAGCCCGACGAGGCCGTGCGCGCCTCGATGATCGACCGCGGGCTCAAGCGGCTCTTCAAAGACTTCGACGAGCGCGACATCGTAAACATGGTGATCAGCCGCGCGCGCTACGTGCAGCCGCTGCCGCTCGCGGGGATGGCGCCCGACCGCGACCGCGTGCTGCCCGCGTGGGAGTCGCCCTTCACGGTGGTGAACACGGCGCTGCTGCAGTGCGCGACGCTCAACAACAACGAGGTGGTGGCGCTCGCCGACGCGCTCGCGGTCAGAAACCTGCCGACGCTTCGCCGCGGAGCTTCTGCGACGCGAGGGTCTTGAGCAGACCGAGGTGGCCGCGGATCACCTTCGCGGTCTTCATCTTCGACTGACCGAAGAGGCGCGACTCGAGCGTGGCGGGAAACTCGACGATCTTCGAGCCCTGCATGCCCGCGCGCAGGAGCATCTCGGCGATGCCGAGGAAGTCGTCGTGCTCGAGCGTCATGCGGCCGAACACCGACTTGCGGTGCACCCTGCAGCAGCTCGTAAACGTGTGGAGCTCGGCGTCGACGAGCTTGCGGTACATGCGCGAGAGCGTGCGCGAGAGCACCAGGCGCCACTCGGGCACGTTGAGCGCCCTGCCGTCGGGATGATACGGCGACGCGGTGACGAGGTCGGCGTCGTGGGCGAGGGGGATCATGCGCTCGAGAACGTCGGGGTCGTACGAGCAGTCGGCGTCGAGGGTGCACACGAGCTCGCTCGGGGCGGCGTAGAGGCCCGTCATGATGGCCGCCGCGATGCCGCGGTTCTTGCCGTGCTCGAGGAGGGTGAAGTCTTCGACGCCGGCGAAGTGGGCGCGCACGCCCGCCACGGTGTTGTCGGTGCTGCCGTCGTCGACGAGGGTGATGAAGATGCGGTAGCGGTCGGCGAGGCGGCGGCGCAGTCGCAAGAGGGTGCCGCGCAGAAAGGCGATGTTGAGCTCCTCGTTGAAGACGGGCACCACGATGGTGACGTCGGTGACGCCCTCCCACGGCGAGGGAATGTGCGGCAGGGCGGCCTCGGAGACCGAAGGCAGCGCGGCCTCGCGGGCCACCACGGGGAGGCGGTCGAGGGAGAGGCCCAGGTGCTCGGCCACGCTCTGAAAGCGGTAGCGGGAGAGGTACTCTTCGAGCACCCAGCGGGTCTTGGCGAGGCCGCGGTAGTGGCGCATCGCGGTGAGCCGCGGGAGGCCGTCGAAGCGCGGCTGCTCGGGGTCGAGCTCCCACGACATGAAGTAGAAGAGCAGCGGCGTGGGCTCGCGCGCGTCCCACCGGGCGACGCTGTGCTTGAGCAGCGTGTGCGGGAGCTGTCGCACGTAGTTGCCGCCCGTGATCGGCACGCGCACCCCCGCGAAGCGCTCCGTCGAGACGGGAAACTCCCACAGACCGTTGGCGTGCCCCGGGTGAGGGCGCTCCGCGGCGCGCGCGAGCTCGGGGTGATGGGCGAAGCGCCGCAGGACGGGGTTTACGCTCGCGTCGTAGCGGTAGCCCTCGTCGGCGAGCACGTCGAGCGTCCAGAGGTCTTCAGGGGCGAGCCAGTGCGAGGCGCGGTAGCCGTAGATGGTGTTCGAGCCCTGCGACTCGAGGAGCTCGCGCGCCATGCGCAGGTCGTTGCGGAGCGAGTCGGCGTGGGTGCGCGCGCTGCGCCGGGGCGAGTAGCCCGCGCTGGCCACCTCGTGGCCGCCCGAGGCGATGCGCGCCACGAGCTGCGGGTTGTGCTCGGCCGTCCACCCCGAGACGAAGAACGTCGCGTGGACGTTGTAGCCCGCGAAGAACTCGAGGGTGCTGTCGACGGAGCGGGCCACGCGCGACTCGATGCGCTCCCACTGCTTGAAGCGCACCTGACGCTCGAGGTCCTGGCTTTGAAAGTAGTCCTCGACCGAGACGGTCATGAGGTGACACCGGGGCGTTGATTCGCTCACGTCGCGACTGCTCCTGGGTAGACTCCGACGCGCCGCGCCGCGAGGCGCGCGCAGCACACTCCGATGAGGGCCTCCCACGCGGTGGTGAGCACACCCCACGCGGTGGTCGCCGCCACGATCACGGCGAGGCGCTCGGGCCGCGTGGCGCCCGGCGCGTAGCCCGCCAGCAGCAGCGCCGCCACGGCGTCGCGCGTGCCGAAGCCCTGCGGCGTGAGGGGCAGCGTGAGGGCCACCATGAGCAGCGGAACGACCCGCAGCGCCGCGGCGAAGGGCACGCGCACCCCGAACAGTTCGAACGACGCCCACGTGCCGAGAAACATCACCAGCATGTGGGGCACCCGCGCGGCGAGCGCCACGAGGTGACCGACCACCCCCGCTTCGAAGAGCGGCGCCAGCACCGTGAGCTTCGCGAGCGCCGACGGCTTCGCCGCGAGCAGCGCGAGGTACGCCACGCCCGCGCCGAGCGGCAGCGCGAGCCACCCGATGGGCTCACCCGAGAAGAGGAGCGCGAGGCAGCCCGCGCCCAGGAGGCACCCGCCCCACGAGGCGTAGCCCACGAGCGTGGCGCCCGCCACGCGCCACAGCGGGAGGCCGCAGCCGCGCGCGAGCATCCACGTGAGGGCGGCCTGGCCGACGTGGTGGTTGAGCAGCGAGGGGAGGTACGAGGCCCCGCGAAACGTCACGAAATCAAGGTACTTCAGCGGCCCCACGAGGCGGCGGTAGAGGGGCACCGTGGCCACGCCGTCGGCGACGAGCAGCGAGGCCGAGAAGACCATCGAGACGACCACCAGGCGCGCGGCGCTCACGCGCTGCAGGCTGCGCCCGAAGGCGGCGAGGT
>CANMAT010000753.1 GCA_947494865.1 Deltaproteobacteria bacterium | reverse complement strand
CGCCGCCCTCTGCGCCACCACGAACGTTCGCAACCTCACGGCCGCCATGCTGCTCGCCGCGCGCTCGCCCGACGCCCCTGGGCAGACCTACTACGTCACCGACGACGAGCGCATCACCGTGCGCGAGTTCTTCACCCGCCTCGCGGGCGCGCTCGGGGTCACCCTGCCACGCGCGAGCACGCCGTACGTCGTGGCCTACGCGCTCGCGTGGGTCGACGAGCGACGGTCGCCCGCGCCCGCGCGCCTCCGCAGCGAGGTGGCCTCCCTCGGGCGCAGCACGCACTTCAACGTGCAGCGCGCCCGCACGCAGCTCGGCTACGCCCCCGCCGTCGACGTGAGCGAGGGCCTCCGTCGGGTGCAGTCGTGGGCCGCGCGCGTGGGCCTCGACGCCGTCGCGAAGGGCGAGCTCGCGCAGCGCGGGGGCGATGAATGAGCGCTTGCGTTCGGGCGAAGAACGGGTTAGTTCTCGCGGCGTTCCGCAAGAGGGAGTCTCTTCCTCGCGGCGCTATGGCCCGGCTGACCACTGACTTGTGAATCCCGCCAGATCGGAAACGAAGCAACGGTAGCTTGATCGGGGGTGCAGCCGGGCCGCCTACCTACTCTCTCCCCGAGAGGGTTCAGGCGGTCGCAGGGGCCCGTTCTGCGATGTCACACGACCGCCACGGGGGCGCGTCGTTGGCATCTCGCGGCGCGCGCTGGATTGTCGTACGAACGCGGCGGACACACCGATGACAAGGTTCGCATCGATCGATGTCGGCTCCAACGCGATGCGCCTCCGCGTCGTCGAGGCCAACGGCCCGAGCGACGTGCGCGAGGTCGCGTCGGAGCGCGCGCCCATCCGCCTGGGTCGCGACGTGTTCCTCACGGGTCGCCTCGCCCCCACGGCGCTCCTCGAGGCCGTCGACGCGCTCAAGCGCTTTCGCGAGGTGATGCGCGCGGCCAACGTCGACGCGTACCGCGCCGTGGCCACCAGCGCCGTGCGCGAGGCGCAGAACGCCGAGGTGCTCGTCGAGCGGGCCGCGCGCGAGGCGGGCGTCAAGCTCGACGTCATCGAGGGCGTCGAAGAGGCCCGCCTGGTGCTCGTCGCGGTGCTCCACGCGGTCGAGCTCGGCGCGCGGCGCGCGCTGCTCATCGACATCGGCGGCGGAAGCGTCGAGTTCACCGTGCTCGCGGGCTCCGCGGCGCGCGCGTCGGTCTCGCTCCCGCTGGGCACCGTGCGCTTGCAAGAGGCCTTTCTGTCGGGCGACGAGGCCGTGAGCCCCGAGCGCAGGGAGCTCCTCGCGGAGTACGTCGACCGCCTCCTCGATGAGGCCCAGGTGCTCACCGGCGCGCGGCCCGACGTGGTGATCGCGACGGGCGGCAACGTCGACGCCATCGCGGCCATCGCCGCGGCGGCCACCGACGACGGCGTCGGCATCGACGTGGCCCTCATGCGCGTCCTGCGCGACGAGATGGCTGCCGTGCCCGCGGCCGTCCGCCGCGAGCGCTGGTGCCTCCGGGGCGACCGCGCCGACGTCATCGTCCCGGCCATGTTCGTGCTCTCGGCCGTGGCCGAGCGCGTGGGCTGCGCCACCATCGCGGCCCCCGGCGTGGGCCTCAAAGACGGCATCCTCGCCGAGCTCGTCGACCGCGCGTTTCGCGTGTGGGACGAGCGCGGCGAGCAGGCCGAGGTCGAGGCCGAGGCCGTCGAGCTGGGCAAGAAGTACCGCTTCGACGAGGCCCACGCGCGCCACGTCACCGAGCTGGCCGCGTCGCTCTTCGACCAGCTCGCCGAGCTGCACCACATGGGCCCCGAAGAGCGCAGGCTCTTGCGCCTCGCGGCCCTCCTGCACGACATCGGCGACTTCGTGGGCTTCGAGTCGCACCACAAGCACACGTACTATCTCATTCAGCACGCCGACCTCATGGGGCTGTCGCCCTCGCACAAAGAGGTCGTCGCCAACGTGGCGCGGTACCACCGCAAGGCGCTGCCCGACCTGTCGCACCCCGGCTACCGCAAGCTCGATCGCCGGGAGCGCGCGGTGGTGCGCAAGCTCGCCGCCCTCTTGCGCGTGGCCGACGCGTTCGACCGCGAGCACCAGGGCAAGGTGCTCGAGGTGGCCGTGCGCCTCACGCCGGGTCGCATCGCGCTGCGCGCCGTGGCCAACCCCCGCGCGGTCGGCGAGGCGGCGCTGTCGCTCGAGCGGTGGACGGCCCTGCGCAAGGCCGACCTCATGGAAGACGTGTTCGAATGCGACGTGAAGGTCGACGGCGCCGAAGGGGTCGCGCCGCCCCGCGCGGCGCTCTGACTACGGGAGCGCGTAGGTCGACACGCCCACGCGACGGCCGTCGGGGTCGCGAAAATACGTGGTGTAGGCGGTCTCCCCGTCGAGCGAGACGCCCATCATCCGAAGGGTTTCGCGCACGCGCTCGCGCCCTTCAGCGGTGACCCGAAACGCCGTGAGCTCCATCGAGCCCGCGGGCACGTCGGGCTCGCCGGGGGCGCGCGCCTCGATCATCAAGACGGCGCCGTCGAGCGCGAGCCACACGGAGTACCCCGGCTGCTCGCGCGCCACCGTGAGTGCGAAGACCTCACGGTAGAAGCGCGCGAGGCCCGCGACGTCGCGGGTGCGCAGGGCGATGTGATGGAGCGAGAGGGTCACGCGAGGGGGCGGGAGGAGGGCCGCGAGGGCGCTCCGACGATCAGTGCAGGCCGTCGCAGTCTTCGCCGCAGAAGCGGCACGCGGGCTGCTGGTCGAAGCGGGGGGCGCGCAGGGCGTCGCCGCGGCGGCGATCGGCGACGCGGAGGCTCTCGAAGCGGGGCGACTCTTGGGTCTTCTTCATGTCACTTACCTCGATGGTGAATGGAATCCGTTGCCGCCTCGGAGCATCGCCACCGACGCGCGCCCGCGCAATGGGCTTCGGGCCTTGAATCGTACCGCGGAGGGGTGTTAACGCACAGGCGCACCATGAAGACCTCGCTTACGAACCTGGTTCGCGCCGCGGCTTCGCTGGGCCTCGCGGCGGCGGCGTACGGCCCCGCGGCGCGCGCCGACGACCTGCCCGTGCCCGTCACCGTCGAGCGCCTCGACAACGGCCTGCGCGTGGTGATGAGCCCCGACCACGCGGCCCCCACGGTGGCCGTCGCGGTCTATTACGACGT
>CANMAT010000752.1 GCA_947494865.1 Deltaproteobacteria bacterium | reverse complement strand
GATCGCGCTGCGGGGGTTGGAGTTTCGCCGCAAGCTCCCGCGCCGCGCCTACGCGGGCTCGTCGGCCCTCATCGAGATCGAGGTGCACAACCGCAAGCGCTACGCGCCGAGCTACTCCATCGAGGTGGAGGATCGCATCGACGGGCGCCGCACCGACAAGCGCTGCTACTTTCTCAAGGTGAGCGCGGGGGCGCGGCAGACCGCTGCGTACCGCCGCGTGGCGCCGGTGCGAGGCGTCGAGCGGTACCTCGCGCTGCGCGTGGCGACGCGCTTCCCCTTCGGGCTCTTCGAGAAGTGGCGCGAGATCACCATGGTCGAAGAGCAGCTGGTGTATCCGTCGCCGCTGCGCACCCACGCGGGCGCGCCGCCGGCCCTCACCGCGGGCGACCTCATCACCCGCGAGGAGCGCGGCCACGGCGAGGTCGACGGCGTGCGCGAGGTCGGCGAGGGCGACCCGGTGCGAGACATCCACTGGCCCAAGAGCGCGGCGCTCGACCGGGTGATCGCGCGCGAGCGGCGCCGCGAGGGTGCGCGCGCGGTGCGCATCGAGGTGGCCAACGGGCCCTCCGACGGGGCTTCGAAAGACCTCGCGGCGGAGTTCGCGAAGCGCGTGGAGGAAGACATTCGCCGCGCGGCCTTCGTGGCGCTCGAGGCCCTGCGCGAGGGGGCCGTGGTGCACCTCGTGGCCGAGGCCGTGCGCGGTGAGATTCCGCGGATGATCACGGCGAAGCCCTCGTCGCAGTCGGCGGATCGGGTGCTGAGCTTCCTGGCGCTCCTGCCGCCGGACCCGGTGCTGCCCGAAGAGGCCATCGACCTCACCGTGCGGAGGCCCCCGTGAGGTTCTCGCAGGTGCACAAGTTCTCGGCGTACACGCTGGCCGTGCTGGGCCTCGTGGCGCTGGGCTCGGGCGGCGAGCTCCCGGTGCCCAGCGTGATGGTCATCGCGACGGGCGTGGCCGCGTCGTGGTTCGCCGAGGCCGAGGTGCTCCAGAGCGAGCGCTACCACCGCGGGTGGAACGTGGCGATCGTGCTCGCGTTCGCGATCCAGATCGTGCGCTACGCCTTCTTCGGCCACGAGCTCCTCCTGGGCATCGTGGAGTTCGCGTCGCTGCTCCAGATCATGAAGCTCTCGACGCGGCGGAGCGCGCGCGACTACCAGCAGGTGACGGTGCTGGCCCTCTTGCAGCTCATCGCCGCCACGGTGCTCGGCGGGGGGCTGTCGTACGCGGTGTGCTTCCTCGGCTTCGTGATCGCGACGCCCTGGGCCATGACGCTCGGCCACCTGCGCCGCGAGATCGAGGGCAACTACCTCGCCGACGCGCGCGCCGGCCGCGCGGGCGTGCCCATCGACGTGGCGCGCATCCTCCGCTCGCGCCGGGTGGTGGGCCCGGGGCTGCTCGTGGGCTCGTCGCTCCTCGCGCTGCCTATATTCCTGCTCACCGCTGTGATCTTCGTCATGTTTCCGCGCATCGGGCTCGGCATCATCACGGTGCGCGCGCGGGGCGAGAACACCGTGGCGGGCTTCGGCACCACGGTCGACCTGCGCGGCCACGGGATCATTCGCAACGACCCCACCATCGTGCTGCGCGTCGAGCCCCTCGACCTCGAAGAGAACCCGCCGCCCGTGCGCACGTTTCGCCTCCGCGGGGCCACCTTCGACCGCTACGGCGGCCGCGGCTGGTCGCGCAGCGACGCGAGCCGCAACGACGCCGTTCGCGTCGAGCGCGCGGGCAACCACTACGCGCTCTTGCGCCTTCCGCGCGCGGGCGTCGACCACGGGTTTCGCATCACGCTCGACCCCCTCGACCCGCCCGTGGTGCCCATCCTCGAGGGGGCCGTCGGGCTCCAGATCGACGCGCGGTTTCAAGCGGGCTTCGCGCGCTACCCCGACCTCACCATCGATCGCGACGACGGCGTGCGGTACCCCAACAACGACGAGGTGGGGCTCACCTACGTCACCTTCGTGGGCGCCCACGCGGCCGTCACGTCGCCTTCGCGCCGCGTGTTCGGCGAGCGCGATGAGCGCTTTCGCCATCGGTACACGCAGCTCCCGAGCAACGTGTCGACGCGCGTGCGCGAGCTGGCCGAGGCCATCACCGTCGGCGAGGTCACCACCGTGGGCAAGGCCCGCGCGATGGAGCGCTACCTCGCCTCGCGCTACCGCTACACCCTGCAGCTCGAGAGCGGCGGCGCGCAGAACCCCCTCGAAGACTTTCTGTTTCGCTCGCGCGCGGGGCACTGCGAGTACTTCTCGACGGCCATGGCCGTCATGCTGCGCACGCTCGACGTGCCGACGCGCAACGTGACGGGCTTTCTCGGCGGCACCTACAACCGCTACGGGCGCTTCTACGAGGTGCACCAGGGCGACGCGCACTCGTGGGTCGAGGTGTGGGACGCGCAGTCGGGCTGGCTCACCTTCGACCCGACGCCCGCCGTGGGCGAGGTGCCGTTCTACCGCCGCGGGGTGATCGCCGAGGTCGACGCGATGATCGAGGCGGTGCGCGTGCGCTGGCGCCGCTACATCGTCGACTTCGACCTCAAAGACCAGACGCGCATCGCGCAAGAGATCTGGCAGTACTACGTGGCGCACCGCAGGCCCCCGACGAACACGCCGTCGGCCTCGCGCGCCCGCCGCGCGCCGTCGCTCGGCGCGGTGCCGGTGAAGCAGCTCGCGGGCGGCGCGGCGGTGGCCCTCGCGCTCGTCGCGCTGGCGTTTCAGGTGCGCCAGTGGCGCGCGCAGGGCGCTCGCGGCGCGGGGGTTCCTCGCACGCCCGCGGTGCGCGCGGCGCAGCAGCTCGCGGCGGCACTCGACGAGGCCCTCTCGACGCGCGGCACGTCGCGCCCGTCGAGCCGCTCTCCCCTCGCGTTCGCGCACGACCTCGGCAAGCGCGGCGACGCCTTCGCCCCGCTGGCGCTGCGCGTGGCGACCCGCTACATGGCCGCCCGCTACGGCGAAGAGGCCCTCGCGCCGGGCGAGCTCGACGCCCTGCGCGCCGAGCTGCGCGCCGCCTCGCAGCCGAGCGCGCCGCCGCGGTGAGCACCCCGTCGGCGCTCGCCGTCGACCTCCGGGCGCTGGCGGCGTTTCGCGTGGGCCTCGCGCTCGCCGTGCTGGCCGACGTCGCCTCGCGGCTCGCCGTGTGGCGCG
>CANMAT010000751.1 GCA_947494865.1 Deltaproteobacteria bacterium | reverse complement strand
CTCACCAACGGCAGCGGGCTCACGCTCGGTCGCGACGAGGCGCTCGCCGTCACGTGGGAGCCCACGACCAGCCTGGTCATGGTCACCGCGACCACCAACAACGGCGGGGAGCGCACGGCCGAGTGCGTCTTCGACGGCGCGACGGGCGCCGGCACCGTGCCCGCGGCGGCGATGCCATCGGACAACGGCGCGCTCGAGGTGTCGACGCTCGAGCGCGTGACGTTCGCAGCGGGCCCCTATCCCGTCACCGCGCGCGTTCGCTGGTCCACGGGGGCGCGCACGCTCTACGGCCGCGCGCCGTAGCGCTTGACGCGGTGCTCGCATCACGGTTCCTATCGCGGGGTTGATGATCTTCTCGGGGGCTCACGGCTCGGGCGCTTCGCGGCACGCATCGCGCGCCCTCGCGGGCGCCCTCGCGCTCGCGGCGACCGCGCTCGCCCCCGCGACCGCCAGCGCGCAGCGGGCGCCCGCGGTCGAGGTCGACTAAGAGTCGAGCGACCGCCGCAGGCCCGGCGAGCTCGTCGCCTTCGCGCTCTCGGCCACCACGTACGGCCTGCGCGTGGGCACGATGATCGAGTGGGCCGTCGGGCGGCGGGCCAACGACGGCGAGCCCGAGACCTTCTGGATCCTCCCCGGCGCGCTGGCCCTCGCGGGCGCGACGGGGGCCCTCCTCGTCGACCACTATCACCCCCTGCGCCGCGGGAGGGCCTTCTCCGTCGGCTCCGCCACCATCGCAGGCTACCTGGGCTCGCTCGCGCTCTCGATGCAGCTCCGCGGCGAGGCGGTGCCCTCGGCGGTGTCGCTCACGGGGCCTGCGACCTTCATCGGCAGCACCGCGGGCGTCGTGACGGGCATCCTGGTGGGGCACCTCACCGACGCGCGACCGGGCCCCGCGCTCTTCGTCGCCACGGGCGCCGTCGGCAGCACGCTCATGGGGGCCTTTCTGTGCGGCGCCCTCCGCTGCGGGAGCGACCTCGGCGCCTGGGCCCTCACCGGCGAAGCGATCGGCATCGTGGCCACCCTCGCGAGCGTGAACGCCTTCAACCCCACGGCGCGCGACATGCGGCTCTCGGCCATCGGCGCCATCGGGGGCTTGCTCCCCGCGGCGAGCGCGCTGGGGGCCTACGTCGCGCGCGACGGCGGCGTCACCGAGACCGCGTGGGCGCGCGTCTCCGCGATGGCCCTCGGCGGCATCGTGCTGGGCGGCGTCGCGGGCTACGCCATCGGTCGCAGCACGCGCCCCTCGCGGTCGTCGAGCGGCGCCGTGGCGGTGCTCCCGAGCTTCGGCGCGGGCCTCGGGCGCTCGCTCGGCGTCACCGTGATGGGCGAGCTCTAACGCACGCAGCCGCGGGCTCCCGCCGACGACCGCTGCGCCCCGAAACGATGCGGCCGTGTCCGAGATTCGCACAGTCTGATTGCGTTGCTGCGGAAAAACTACGACTCATTCTGGCACTCGGGGCTCACCGCCGAGCTTCGGCCGGGCGTAGTGTCCCCCTAGGAAAGGGAGAATATTTATGAGTCGATGGAGAGCGATCGCCGCGTTCGCGGCGCTGCTCGTGTTTTCTGCGTGCGACGGCGCGCCGGTCGTCGGGAGCGAGGGCCCCCCTGACGCCGCGCGCGACGTGGCCGACGTGACGGATACGGGGCCGACGTGCCCCTCGCCGCTCGTCGCGTGCAGCGGGCGATGTACCGACCCGGCCAGCGACCGCGAGAACTGCGGCGCCTGCGGCCGGGCCTGCGGCACCGGCAACGTCTGTCAGCGCGGGATGTGCGTTCCCGACTGCGCCACCGGCGAGGCGCTCTGCCCGGGCGCCGCAGGCGGCGACGGCGGCACCGCGCTGCGCTGCGTGTCGCTGCAGACGAGCCGCGAGAACTGCGGGGCGTGCGGTACGACCTGCGGCCGCGATCAGGTCTGCGCGGGCGGCACCTGCACGTTCATGTGCACCGGCGCGGCGACCGAGTGCATGGGCGCCCCGGGCGACATGGACGGCGGCGCGAGCGGTCGGTACTGCGCCGAGCTGCAGAGCGATCGCATGAACTGCGGCACCTGCGGCAACGCCTGCCAGGACGGCTTCTCCTGCCAGGAGGGGCGCTGCCGGATCCGTTGCGCCGAGCTCGAGGTGCAGTGCGCGGCGCCGGCCACCGACGGCGGCGCGGCGGGCGCGGAGATCTGCGTCAACACCACGAACGACGTCTCGCACTGCGGCGCCTGCGGCACCGTGTGCCCCACGGGGCAGTTCTGCGTCCGCGGGATGTGCCAGATCACCTGCGGGTCGGGCATCACCAACTGCATGGGCGTCTGCCGCGACCTCCAGACCGACCGGCTCGGCTGCGGCGCCTGCGGCAACGCGTGCGGCTCGGGCGAGCTCTGCGTCGCCGGCGCCTGCGTCGTGTCGTGCGGCGGCGGGCTCATGGCCTGCAGCGGCGTCTGCCGCGACCTCCAGAGCGACAACGGCAACTGCGGCGCCTGCGGCACGCGCTGCGCCCCGGGCCAGGTGTGCTCGACGGGCATGTGCCAGACGACGTGCGCCGCGGGCCTGACCGACTGCACGGGCACCTGCCGCGACCTCACGGCGAACAACAACAACTGCGGCGCCTGCGGCAACATGTGCCCCGCCGGTCGCGTCTGCTCGATGGGCATGTGCCAGACGACGTGCACCGCGGGCACCACCATCTGCGGCGGCACCTGCCGCGACCTGCAGACCGACAACGGCCACTGCGGCATGTGTGACCGCGGGTGCCCGTCGGGGCAGCTGTGCTCCTCGGGCGTCTGCACCGTGTCGTGCCTCGCGGGCCTCACCAACTGCGCGGGCTCGTGCCGCGACACCGACACCGACCTCGCCAACTGCGGCGCCTGCGGGATGCGCTGCGCCCCCGGCCAGGTGTGCTCCGCCGGCGCGTGCCAGGTCTCGTGCACCGTGGGCACCACGGACTGCTCGGGCGTGTGCCGCGACTTCCAGACCGACAACAACAACTGCGGCGCCTGCGGCACGCGCTGCGCCCCGGGCCAGGTGTGCTCGCGCGGCGCCTGCACCGTGTCGTGCGGCGCGGGCACCACCAACTGCACGGGCGTCTGCCGCGACACCGACACTGACATCAACAACTGCGGCATGTGCGGCAACGCCTGCGCGGCCGGCCAGGTGTG
>CANMAT010000750.1 GCA_947494865.1 Deltaproteobacteria bacterium | reverse complement strand
GCACCCGCGCGCGGTCCGGCGGCGGGAGCGCGCGCACGAAGTCCCAGCGCGGGCGCTCGACGG
The DNA here is from genome assembly GCA_947494865.1 of Deltaproteobacteria bacterium. Lineage (GTDB taxonomy): Bacteria > Myxococcota_A > Polyangia > Polyangiales > CAISKJ01. Next base: position 3,086 of record CANMAT010000750.1, on the reverse strand, counting down.
GCTTGCGCTCCGCCGCGGGCGCCATGTCGAGAGCCTTGTGGCGCGGGTTGCGCTTGTCCTTCGCGGGGCACGCGGCCACGCAGAGGCCGCAGCCGGTGCAGTCGTCGGGGGCCACCTGCACCACGTAGCGGGCGCCCGGGTGGTCGTCGCCCTTCCACGCCGCGTGGGGCATCGCGTCGGGCACCTCGGTGATCTTCGCGGGGTCGAAGAGCGTGGTGCGAATCGCCGCGTGGGGGCACACGATCGAGCACTTGTTGCACTGGATGCACACGGCCTCGTCCCACACGGGGAGCGAGTGCGCGAGGCTCCGGCGCTCCCACTGCGCGGTGCCCACGGGCCACGTACCATCGACGGGAAAGGCGCTCACGGGCAGCGCGTCGCCCAGGCCCTCGAGCATCACGGCCGTCACGCGCTGCACGAAATCGGGCGCCTCGCGCGGCACCGGGAGGGCGCGCGGCCTCGAGGGCGCGTCCTCGGGGGGCACCACGATCTGGCGCATGCCGGCCACGGCGCGGTCGATGGCGGCGACGTTTCTCCGCACGATCTCCTCGCCGCGCTTGGAGAACGATTTCTTCGCGGCCGCGCGGATCTTCTCGAGCGCCACGGTGCGCGGCAGCACGCCCGACAGGGCGAAGAAGCACGCCTGCATCACGGTGCTGATGTGCCCGCCGAGGCCCACCTCGTCGGCGATGCGCTGCGCGTCGATCACCACACAGCGCACGTCGCGCTCGCGAATGATGGCCCGCGCCTCGTCGGGGAGCATCGCCCACGCGCTCTCCGGCGACCACGGGGCGTTGAGCAGAAAGGTCGCGCCGTGGGCGGCCATGTCGAGCACGTTCATGCGCTCGAGCAGCACGGGCTGGTGGCACGCCACGAAGCCCGCGCTGCGAACCTTGTAGGCCGAGCGAATGGGCTTCGGCGAGAAGCGCAGGTGCGAGACGGTGACCGCCCCCGACTTGCGCGAGTCGTACACGAAGTAGCCCTGCGTGTGGGCGTCGGTCTCTTCGCCCACGATCTTCACGGTGTTCTTGTTCGACCCGACGGTGCCGTCGGAGCCGAGGCCGAAGAACACCGCGCGCGTGACGCCGTCGCCCTCGACCTCCCACGTGGGGTCGTACGCGATCGAGCGGTGCGTCACGTCGTCTTCGATGCCCACGGTGAAGCGGTTGCGCGGCGCCTCGCGCGCGAGCTCGTCGAAGACCGCGCGCACCATCGCCGGGGTGAACTCTTTCGAAGAGAGCCCGTAGCGGCCGCCCACCACGCGGGGCCGTGAAGACCACGGCGCGAAGCCCGCGGCCTCGGCCTCGTCGACGGCCGCGAGCACGTCGAGGTGCAGCGGGTCGCAGGGCGCGCCGGGCTCCTTCGTGCGATCGAGCACGGCGATGCGGCGCACCGTCGGGGGCAGCGCGGCCACCATCGCGCGCATGTCGAAGGGACGAAAGAGCCGCACCTTCACCACGCCCACGCGCTCGCCCGCGGCCGCGAGGTGATCGACGGTCTCGTGCGCCGTCTCGGCCCCCGAGCCCATGAGCACGACCACGCGCTCGGCCTCGGGGTGCCCCGCGTACTCGAAGAGGTCGTAGCGGCGGCCGGTGCGCTCGGCGAAGAGGTCCATCGTGGCGCGCACGATCGCAGGGAGGGCGTCGTAGAAGGGGTTCGCGGCCTCGCGCGCTTGAAAGAACACGTCGGGGTTCTGCGCGGTGCCGCGGAGCACGGGGCGCTCGGGGTCGAGCGCGCGGGCGCGGTGCGCGGCGATGGCGTCGGGGCTCAGGAGCGCGCGGAGGTCGTCGTCGCCGAGGGCCTCGATGGTGCTCACCTCGTGCGAGGTGCGAAAGCCGTCGAAGAAGTGCACGAAGGGCACGCGGGCGCGCAGCGTGGCGGCGTGGGCCACCGCGGCGAGGTCTTGCGCCTCCTGCACCGAGTTGGAGCACAGCATCGCGAAGCCCGTGGTGCGGGCGGTCATCACGTCGGAGTGGTCACAGAAGATCGACAGCGCGTGCGTCGCCAGCGTGCGCGCGGCCACGTGCATGCAGAACGACGTGAGCTCACCGGCGATCTTGAGCATGTCGGGCAGCATGAGAAGAAGGCCCTGCGACGCCGTGAACGTCGTCGTGAGCGCCCCCGTCTGCAGCGCGCCGTGCGCGGCCCCCGCGGCCCCCGCCTCGCTCTGCATCTCGACCACGCGCGGCACCTGCCCCCACAGGTTGGTGTGACCCCCGGCCGACCACTCGTCGCACCACTCGCCCATCGTCGAGGCTGGGGTGATCGGATAGATCGCGATCACCTCGCTCGCGCGATGGGCCACCGAGGCAACGGCTTCGTTCGCATCGAGCGTGATCCCCCGTGAGCGTTTCATGAAACGCCGCGGTAGCAACTCGCGCGCCCTCCTCGGATCACGCGCAGCGACGCCGCGGGCGACACGCACCCTTTGCCCGGCGCCGCACCGCGCGCGCGCCACGCGCACCGATCCACGGGGGCCGCGCCGTTGACAGGGCGGAGAAAAGTCGGCACTCCCGAAGGCGAAGCACAGATGTTATCTCGCACCCTCGGCCTTGTTCTCGCGACGCTTGCGCTCGAAGGATGCGGCAGCCCCGAGGCGCCTCCCCGGGGCACGGGCATTCTCTTCACCGGGAGCGACGCGCTCGCCCCCGCAGATGCGTCCGACGTGCTGATCGGCGTTGTGCTCGACACGGGGGCGACCGACGCCCCGATCGACGCGAGCGCCCTCGACGCCGTCGCCGACGTCGCCGTCCTCGACGCGCCCTTCGACCGCTCCGACGCGGCGGCACCGGTCGACGCCCCCCTCGTCGTCGATGCGCCGATCGTAGTCGACGCGCCCCTCGACCGCCCCGACGCTGCCGTCACCGTCGATGCGCCCTCGGTCGTCGATGCGCCCTCGGTCGTCGATGCGCCGATCGTGGTCGATGCGCCCCTCGACTGCCCCGACGTCACCGTGTTCGACGCCACCATCGACCGCCCCGACGCGCCCGCCGTCGTCGATGTGCCCGGCGTCGTTGATGTGCCCGCCGTCGTTGATGTGCCCGCCGTCGTCGATGTGCCCCTCGTGCTCGACGTGCCCCTCGTGT
>CANMAT010000749.1 GCA_947494865.1 Deltaproteobacteria bacterium | reverse complement strand
TACCTCGCAGGCACGCTCGAAGAGGTGCTCTCGCACCGCCACGTGCCGATCTACGGCTTCCTCGTGGTGAGCTCCATCGGCCCCGCGCTCCTGCTCCTCGCGCTCACGCCCATTCTCAAGAAGTGGATGCACGGCCGCGAGTGATCGCGCCGGCTAGCGCCCCTTCTCTCCCGCCCGCTTCCCTTACTCTGACAGAGCCCGTTTCCCCTACGCCAGCAGCGCCTCGATGGCGCCCGGCAGCGCCGCCTCGGTGTCGGGCGTGAGCGCCGACAGCGGCGCCGACGAGAGCGTGTTCCAGAAGAGGTAGCGCGCGCGTTGCGGACCCGTGCGGGCCATCGCCACCAGCGCCGCCGCGGCCTTGCCCGTGTACGTCGCGTCGAGGTGCACGTCGTCCTTCGCGAAGAGCTCGATCGCGTCGCGCGCCGCGCGCGTCTCGACGCCGTAGCCCGGGTCGCTCGCGTCGTGAACGATGCGCACCTCGGCGCGCCGCACACGCGCGGGCTTCACCCCCCGCGGCGCCATGTGATCCATCGCGCCGTTGGCGAGCCACGCCACCAGCGAGGCGTTGCTCATCACCCGCGGCGTCACGCGCACGCCCCACGCCTCGCCCGACACGCCGTGCAGGCGCTGCCCCGCGATGAGGCCCGCCAGCGTGCCCCCGGAGCCCAGCGCGCACACCATCGCGTCGACGGAGGGCACCCCCACCGTGGCGAGCTGTTGCCGCAGCTCGGCCACCGCGTCGACGTACCCGCACGCGCCGAGCGCGGTGCTCCCGCCTGGCGGGATCACGTACGCCACGCGCCCCTGCGCCCGCAGCGCCGCCGCGCGCCACGCGAGCCGCAAGGGCAGCTCGTAGCCGTGGGCCACGGGGAAGAGCGTCGCGCCCTGCGCGAGGTCGGCGCGCAGGTTGGCGACCACGTGCGCGCTGCGCGGCTGCGGCGCGAGCACGGCCTCGACGCGAAAGCCCGCGGCGGTGCCGTGCACCGTCGTGGCGAGCACGTGGTGCGAGCCCGCGGCCCCCACCGTGAGCAGGTCGGTGGCGCCCCGCGCGCGGGCGTCGGCGAGCAGGTACTCGAGCTTGCGCACCTTGTTGCCGCCGTAGCGCGGGTGCGTCGCGTTCTCGTGCTTCACGAACACCTCGCGGCCCACGGCGCGCGACACGTGCTCGGCCAGCGTGAGGGCCGTCGGAGACACCAGCGGAATGCGCACGGAGCAAAACCCCTCTACGCCCTCGCGAGCGCGACGAAGAACAGGAGCATCCCCGCGGCCACGAGGGCGCCAGCGATACGGAGGGCGGGCCACTGGGGGCGGTCGTCGTCGTCCCACCCGCGGCGCGCGGCCCAGGCGACGGCGCCCATCCACATTGCGAAGCCGACGCCCATGAGCACCACCCACGCGGGGTCGGGGGCGCGGTCTTCTTGCAAGAGGGCGAGGTGCCGCTCCTCGCGCTGGGCCTGCGTGGCCTCGCGGTCGACGGGCGGCGGCGGGAGCATGGCCATGAGCCGCGCGATGCGCAGGTTGGCGCGCGCGAGGCGGTCGCTGTAGGGCACCACGAGCCAGCGCGTGGCGAGCGCGCTCGACCGGATGGCCCGCCACGCCGCGAGGGCGCGGTCGTTCTGCCCGCGGAGCTCGGCGCCGCGCGCGTAGGCCTCGAGCGCGTCGTAGGCGTCGCGCGTGTACGGGCTCAGCGGGAGGTAAAGGTGCGCCGCCCGGCGGAGCTTGCGCACGCCCCCGTCGTCGTCGCCCGCGGCGAGGGCGGCCCGGCCCGCGGCGAGCTCCGACCGCGCGTCGCTCAGCACGCGCGCGCACACCACCGCGCCCACCACGAGCGCCACGATCGACCACCGTCGCAGGGCGTCGCGCGCGATCACACCAGGTCTCTTCGGCGAAAGAGGAGCGACGCGGCCGCGAGGAGCACGGCCGCGTAGAGGGTCGCGTAGGCGCCCGACGAGAGCACGTACGCGAGCGCCGAGCGGGCCGGGTCGTCGGGGAGGAGGACCGGCCGCGCGGGCACGAAGAGGTGCAGGTTGGGCACCACCTGCGCGATGCCTTCGAGCATGGCGCGCAGGGCCGCGGGGAAGCGCCCGCGGACGTGCTGCATCATCCAGGTGCTGCGAAAGATCGCGAAGGCGCCGGCCGACATCATGGCCGTGACGAAGGGCGTCGAGAACGACGAGAAGAGCATGGCGATCGAGGCGGTGATGGCCACTTCGAAGAGCACCAGCGCGCAGCCGTAGACCACGTAGGCGGTCTCGATGGGGGCCACCAGGCGCGCCACGAGCGCGAAGGCGGTGAACACCGCGAGCGAGATGGGCAGCACGGCGCCCACCGAGAGCGCGCGCCGCACGCGGGGCACGAGGAGCCCGACGCCGCCGAGGGCGAGCGCCGAGGCCAGGAGCGCGAGGCGCGAGCCACGCGTGTGCAGCACCCCCATGAGGAGCCCGAGCGCGTACTGCGAGCGCTGCACGCCCGCGACGGTCTCTTCGGCGGCGGTCATGGTGACGAGGGCGAGCAGCACCGAGGCCGTGAGGGCGATGAACACCGCCGCGGTGACCAGGATGCCGACGAACTTGCCGAGCACGATCTCGTGGCGGGCCACGGGGCGCGCGAGGAGCACGTACAGGGTGCGAAGCTCGAGCTCTTTGTAGAGAAACGTGGCGCCGAGAAAGATGGCCACCACGTTGGCGAGGAGCGACACGGTGACGAGCCCGTGGTCGACGACGATGCGCGTCACCTCGCCGTAGGAGAGCGCGCCCATCCCCAGGCCGAGGCACACCGAGGCGGCGCCGAGGCCGAGCACCGCGAAGAGGATGCGGTCGCGGATGGCCTCACGGAACGACGTGAGCGCGATCGCGTAGATGCGTTGCACGCGCGCGATGTTACTGATTTTGCGCCGCGTCGGTCGCGGAAACATCCCCCGCCGGGGCGCTCGCGTCGGGGCTCGCGGGCGCGCCGCCGTCGGCCGCGGGCTCGTCGTCGGAGGGCGCCGTGCACGCGACGGGGATCTCGCCGCGCGCGCGGGCCCGGTCGGCGTCGATGAAGCACCGTCGCATGACGTAGGCGCTCTCGCCGAAGAGGAACTCGCCCACGCACGGGTGCGGCGGGAGCTGGATCGTCTGGTCGCCGCGGGTGATCACCACGGGGGCGTC
>CANMAT010000748.1 GCA_947494865.1 Deltaproteobacteria bacterium | reverse complement strand
CGCACCCACGAGCATGAGCGAGCTGTTCTGGTGGTGGTCGCGGCCGTTGTAGCTGTTGAAGAGCGGCGCGCGCGCGAACTCCGAGAAGCCCACCACGGTGGTGTGATCGAGGAAGCTCCCGCCCTCGGGGTGCGGCGACGCGCGCAGCTCATCGAGCGCGGCGAGAAAGGCCTCGATACCCGGCGTGAGCTGCCGCGCGTGCACGCCGTTGTTGCCGAAGTGCGTGTCGGTGACGTGGCCCACGGAGACGCTCACCACCTGCGAGAGGCCCGCCTTGATGGCCTGCACCGCGAGGGCGGTGCGCGCGCCGGGGTGGTCGGCCTCGCCGCGCGCGAAGCCGTAGCGCGTGCGCACCGCCTGGGCCGCGGGCGTGTCGGCGCTCACGAACTCGAAGGTGCTCGCGACGCGCTCGCGCACGAGGGCGTCGGCCGTTCCGCGCGCCTCGCGCATCACCGACCAGAGGCCGCGGCGGTCGTACACCTCGTCGGCGCACGCGCCCGCGGCGCCGCCGCGCGCGGCGATGGCGGCCTCGACCTCGGGGGCCTCGACGGTGCTGCCCGGCGCGAGCACCACCACGAGGTCTTGCGCGTTGCGCACCGAGAGGGCGCTGGTGTTCGCGGGGTACCGGTCGTTGTAGGTCTCGACGCCCACCGCGAGGTTGGGCAGCGGCCGCCTCGCCACGCGCGGCGCCAGCAGCGCGGCGACCTCGGTGGCCACACTCGTACCGCGCGCGCTGGTGCCCGCGGGGTAGGTGGCCGTGAGAAAGTAGCGGTACGCGACCTCGTGCCCGAGGGCCGCCATGTTGACCCCGCGCACGACCGCCATGCGGTCGGCGAAGTCGGCGAGGTTGACGCGACGCCCGGCGCGCGCCGCGAGCGGACCGAACACGAAGGGGCTCGGAATTGTGGGCCGCACGAGCTGCGCGCGGTAGCCCATGTAGCCCTCGAGCTCGGCGTAGCGGAGCTCGATGAGCGTGCGGCTGCGCTCCGAGTCGAGGAAGCGCGCCGGGTCGCGCGGGTCGAGCAGCATGAGCTGATCCCACCCGCCCGGAAAGTAGCAGAACAGAAACGCGCGCCCCGACGGCAGAGGGAGGTCTGCGCGCGCCAGCCGCGTGAAGCCGAAGGCGCCCGCCGCCGCGGCCCCCGCGATGCCCGCGGCGCCGCCCAGAAACCGCCTCCGCGCGAAGGTGAAGCCCTCGCGCGCGCGGCGCTCTTCATCGCTGATTCGTACGGGCATCGGCGTGGCTCTCGGGTGTGTGAGCGTGAGGGTCAGTACGAGAGAAAGCGCGGGTCGGTGGCGAGGTCGATGCAGACCGCCCGCCACCCGTCGAGGGGCGTCGCGCCGGCCCGCGCGGTGGCGACGCGAAAGACCCCGAGCACCGCCGTGACGATCTCGCTCTCGGGTGCCACAGGGTCGCCCCAGAGGCGCAGCGCGAGCGCGGCGATGTTGCGTCGCACCGCGGGCTCGGCGGCCGGGAGCGCGTCGTCGGGCTGCGCCTCGATGAGCAGCAGGCGCTCGGCGGGCGGGCGCGCCACGTCGGCGCGGAGGCCCACGGCGCACACGGCCCGCACGGCGTCGCTCGCGAGCTTGGCGAAGGTCACCGTGGGGTCGAGCACCTCGGCGGTGGTGGTGATGTAGTCGGGGCGACCGAGGGTCTGCGCGAAGTAATCGATGAGGTCGGCCTCGGCCTCGAAGCGCACGCCCGACGGAGCCTCCGGCGTGCGTACGGTCTGCGGCCCGACCCAACGCGCGCCGAGGAGCTGCTCGAGCGACGCGCGAAACTGGTCGATGTCGAGTCGTCGCGGCGCGCGCCCGATGTGCTCGGCGCTGTTCGGGTCGTCGAGGCGCAGTGTGCTGCCGCCATCGGGGATCTCACCCGGCGACACGGGGGTCGCGCTGCCGGGCACCACGTGGTCGCCGCGCGGCGTCTCCGCGGGCGGCGTCACGGGGGCTCCCGCCCCCGACGAGGTCTCACAGGCCGCGAGGAGCGCCATCGCGGCGAGGGCGTGCGCGCGGTTCATCAATCGATCCTCCGGTAGGCGGGCGACGTGACGATGGCGCGCACGAGGGCGCGGTAGCTGCGCCCGTGGTCTTCGAAGCTCCGAAGCAGCGCCGGGAGCACGCGCGCGGCCTCGTCGTCGCTCATGGGTCGGTTGAGCAGGCGCGCCCACGTCGTGCGCACCGTGCACGACTGGAGCTCCTGGCTCGCGAGCGTGTCGGCCACGAGCGATCGCGGACCGGCCTCGATGCGGCGCACCTCGTCGGCGCCGCGGTAGAGGTACGGCTGCAGCGTGCCGAGAAAGGGCACCGAGTCGCCGTCGAGGGGCGTAGTCACGTAGTACCGGCACCGCTGCGGGCACGCGCCGCCCTGGCACGCCGCGCAGGCGGGGTCGAACGACGGGAACGCGCCCGGGTCGAGGTAGCGCGTGCCTCGCTCGGACCAGCGCCCCCACGCGGCGCCGAGGGGCTCGATGGAGGCGTGGCAGTACTGGCAGCCGCAGCGGCGCGCGAGGTTCGACTCGCTGTGACACGCGCTCTCGGGCGGCGCCGGCGGGTCGCTCGACGGCACGAAGGGGCGGCACAGAAACGCCGTGCGAAAGCGGTTGATGCGAGACCGCAGCGTGGGAAACCGCGCGAGAAAAACGGGCGTGGTGAGCACGCCGCTGTGCTGCGGCCCGCGGATGTACGCGTGCCACGTGGCGTCGACCTGGGGCACGTCGGGCAGCGACTCCGGCGGCGCCGACGCGCTGAACTCGAGCTCGCCCATCTGCTCCGCCTGGTAGCGGTTCATGAAGGTGAGCGGCCCGTTGGCCATGCCGCGGCGCGTGCTGAAGATGGTGGCGTAGTCTTCGTCGCGGGCCACCACCGACGCGACGATCTCGAGGGGCTCGCGGTTGATCGCGTCGAGGAGCCGCGCGAGCGTGAGCGACGGCCGCGCGGCGTCGCCGGTGAAGGGCGCGCACCACGTGCCGTCGGGGCCGCACCCGCACGACGAGTCGACGAAGAGGCCGGGCCTGCAGGGGATGCGACGCGTGACGCTCTCGGCGCGCGTCTGCGACTCGTACGCGCAGGTCTTCACCCAGCGGCCGCCGGCCCAGTACGGGCGCGTGAGCACCCACCCCTCGCGACGCAGCTCGACGCGCGACGGCTG
>CANMAT010000747.1 GCA_947494865.1 Deltaproteobacteria bacterium | reverse complement strand
TCGACGCCGTCGATGGCCGCGGCGCGCACGTCGGGGTGGTCGGGCGTGGCCGTGACCAGCAGCGTGTGGGCGTAGCGGGAGCGCGCCGTGAGCCCGAGGCGCGCGTTGGGCGACAGCTCCTGCGAGAAGAGCGCGAGCGCGTCGCCCCGCGGCGCGTCGTCGACCGCAAACGACGACAGCGTCACGAACTCGGCGCAGCGGCCCGCATAGCGCCGCAGCGCCCACGCGAAGAGGCGCGCGGGGCCCTCCGAGGCGCCCGTGGCCGTCACCACCCAGCGCCGCGCGTCGCACATGGAAGAAGGCAGCGACGGCGCCGCCGCCTCGACCGCGCGCCGCAGCACATCGGGGAGCGTCGCGCAGCGCTGCGTGAGGAGCGTGTGACCCGCGTCGGCGCTCACGGCGCGCCCGCGTCGGCGTCGGGGTCGTGCTTGCGCGTCGACATGGCGCGAAAGTACGCGACGAGCCCGTCGAGGTCGGCGTCGGTGAGCCCCGGATGCGCGGGCATGTTGCCGTAGCGAAACGTGAGCGGGTTGCGAATGTAGGCGCGCACCTGCGCCTCGGGCCGATACTCCACGATGCTCTGCGGCACGTTGAGCTCGGGGCCCACGCGCCCGCCCTCGCGGTTGACGGCGTGGCACCGCACGCACTGCTGCGCGTACACCGCGAAGCCGCGCATCGCGGGCGAATCGGGGCCCTCGCCGGTCGGGACGGTGTGCGGAAAGGCCACCTCGAAGCGCGTGATCTCGATGACGGCGAGCTGCCAGGGGCGCGGGTGCGTCTCGAGGCTGGTCTGCGCGGCCTCGCCCCACACGAGGTAGGCGGGCGAGGGGTTGGCGCGCTGGGGGCCGATGGGCTCCCACGAGGGGTTCTCCACGTCGCGCACGGCGAGGTAGGCGCCCCCCTCGAAGAGCCGCTCGCCCGCGATGGGAACGGTGTACCCGTCGCGCGCGCGCAGCACGAACTGCCGCGTGGCGAGGGGCGCGCCGGTCTCACCCGCGAAGCCCACGGCGAGCACGCGCTGCAGCGGGAGGGCGCGAAAGGTCTTCACCCGGTGGTAGTAGGCGTCGAAATTGGTGACCGTCTCGACGCCGACGGCGCGCTCGAGCTCTTCGAGCGTGACGCGCCGCACGGTGCGGCCCTCGACGCGAAAGTCGAGCGTGGCGCGGGGCTCGACGCTCACCGCGGCGTCGGGGGCGTGTGACGGCGCCGCGCGCCCGCACGCGGTCAGCGCGAGGGCGAGCGCAAGGTCACGAGCGAATCGCGGGCGGCGCACGCCAGAACACATACCCCACGAAGAAACCGTAGTAGAGCACGTTCGGCACCACGCGCAGCAGAAAGCCCGCCGGGTGCGCCCACAGAATGATCACGTCGGCGAGGGCCCAGAGCGCATACTGCGCCACGATGAAGCGCGCGGCCCCGACGAGCCAGCGGGCCACCGCGGGGGCGGGCGTCGCGAGGGCCCGCATGCGCCGCGGTATCACCACCGTGAGCCACACGATCGCCTGCGCGAGGGCCATGAGCTCGTAGGTGAGAAAGATGAGCCGCAGCTCGCGCTGAAACGCGGGCACCGTGCGCGCGAGGGGCGCCATGAGCACCGACACCAGCGAGCCCCACGCGAGGCCCGCGAGCACGGCGCGCAGGGTGAACGCCGACGGCTTGGGGGCCGCCGACGGGTCGCGGGTGTAGCGCTCGACGAGCACGTAGAAGCGCACGTCGCCGAGCAACACGAAGGCGATGGCGAGGGAGCCCGCGAGGCCGCCGTGGTCGGGGAGCAGCGGCGAGTGCGGCGCGGTGAGCCACGCGTCGAGGAGAATCTCGACGCCGAAGAGCCCGAGCCACGCGGCGAGAAAGGGCGAGCGCGCGCGACCTCCGGCGACGATCCACCGCGCGGCGAGCGCGAGGGCGATGAAGCCGAAGAGGAGCTCGGAGCCCGGCTGGTGCCACGCGCTGTCGTAGAGGCGCTGCCAGAGCGACTTCACGGGTGCCTCTCGATGGGGCCGCTCGTGACGACTTCGAAGGCATCGCCGGACACGCGCGTGAGCTGGTCGAGGTCGTCTTCGTCCCACCCCGCGTCGGGCGCGCCGGAGATGAACCAGTTGGTGCCCGTGTCGGCCACGATGAGCCCGTAGCGCTTGAGGGCTTCGAGAATCGTGCGCGTCTGCCCCGTGAAGCCCGAGAGGTCGTAGGAGGCCTTCATGCGAAGGCGCAATCCCATGGGGGGCGAGTCGCGGTCGTCGCCGCCGCCGGGGTGGTTGGCGGGCGCGATCCACCCGTCTTGGGTGTGGTCGAAGGTGACGCGCAGCGCGTGGCGAATGGCCCCCGCGGATACCTCGTTGCGCCGCGCGAGGCCGGGCAAAATGGGGAGGCCGGCCTGGTCGCACGAGGTCCACCCGCGGGGGCGCTGCGTGCCGTTGCGCAGGTCGAACACGGCCCCGGCGCCCGCGAGCCAGCCGTTGCGCGAGCGCCGCGCGTGATAGAGCTCGTAGAGCCGACAGGTGCCCTGCTCCACCACGATCACATGGTGGTCGCGGCCCGCCTCGATGGGCGCGCTCATGGGAATGGGGTAGGGGCCCGGGTCGCTCTCGTCGCCGTACTCGTCGAAGCGCACGGTGACGGGCGCGGTGCCCTGCGGCACGATCATGTACGGGATGCCGTAGCGCGCGCGCGCCCCGAAATCGGGGTGCAAGGTGTGGGGGCCGTGCGCGGCGATGTTGGCGATGTACGCTGCCGAGCGCGGGTCGACCGGGTCGTTGGAGACGTCGCGGTTCCACGCGCTGTCGGGGCCGAACATGGGGCAGCCGCCGATGGTGGGCACGCCGTCGGGCGTGGCGGGCGTTTCGGCGGGAGCGGTCGGCGCGAGCGCCTGATCGCCGCGCAGGGCGCTGCCCACCTCGCGACGAATGCTGCGCGTCGTACACCGACACGACAGGCCCATGACGAGGGGCGCGAGGAGCCAATAACGAAACGCCAACGAGGAGTGTGTAGGGCGCTGCACGCGCGCACGGTACCTCACCCGCGGCGCCTCGGTGCGCTGGGTTTCTACGCCTCCGCGAGGGCGGCGCACTCGGCCTCGAGGGCCTCCCACTCGGCCATGAGCTCGAGAATCTTGGGCCCGAGCGCGGCCTCTTCGGCCACGAGCGCGTCGAGCTGGGGCTTCGG